>JBDNIO010000073.1:0-20560 GCA_041688215.1 Salinisphaeraceae bacterium
TGCCCTAGCTCCGATTGGAAGACGAAGCCGTTTAGACCGCTGGGCATACAGTTCAAATCGAGACCAGGCTTAAATGCGAAATTAATTCTATAATTCAATTATTTATCTGGATTTGGATGGGAAACGTTGGGACAGTACTGACTGAGATAACATATAGCGACAGGAATTACCCCAGCCTGTATAATCAAATCAATTAAAAGAGTAACGGGCGCAGGTAAGCAAGCACACCGCGCCCGCATGAGGTATGACCATGGCCGGGAATCCCACAGTGCAGGAGGAGCGAATGCTGGTGGTCGGCGCGAGCCTGGAAGGCGCACGCGCGGTCATGGATATGCTCGGCTTCCTGAAATACCGGCCCGTGTTTGTGCCGTTTACCGATCTCGGCGACGAACTCGACGTAGCGCAACTGCCCTTCACCGCCGCCTCGCTGGTATCCGACGGGGCTACCGAGCTGAAAAAACACGCCGAGGCGCTGGACGCGCTCAAAGCCGCCCTGCCGACCCTGCTGATTCTGGACTACCCCGTGGGCGGGGGCGATGCAGATTTGCGCCACGAGGCCCTGGATGAAAGTTTCGCCGGGCGCATGCACGCGCCGGTGGCGCTGAACCAGATGCGCTACGAACTGGCCCGCTTGCCACGGCCCAAACGACTGGCGGGCAGCAAACGCCTGCGTTCGGCCAATTTGCTGGTGGGCCAGAGCGCGGCCATGCGTCGGGTACGCCAGTTGATAGAACGCGTGGCCGCAACCGATGCCAGCGTGTTGATACTGGGTGAATCCGGCACCGGCAAGGAGCTGGTGGCGCGCGAGATTCATCGTCAATCCAAACGCATTCACTGCGCGTTTGTGCCGCTGAACTGCGGCGCGATTCCGCATGACTTGCTGGAATCCGAACTCTTTGGTCACGAAAAAGGTGCGTTCACCGGGGCCATCAGCGCACGGCCCGGGCGCTTTGAAATGGCCGAGGGCGGCACCCTGTTTCTGGATGAAATCGGCGACATGAGCCTGGGCATGCAGGTTAAGGTGCTGCGGGTATTACAGGAACAAACCTATGAGCGCGTGGGCAGCAACAAAACCTTGACCGCTGACGTACGCATTCTGGCCGCCACCCACCGGATTCTGGAGGCGCGCATCGAAAAAGGCGAGTTTCGTGAAGATCTGTTTTACCGCCTTAACGTATTCCCCATCGAAGTACCGCCCCTGCGCGACCGGCCCGAGGATGTCGAGCCGACTATCGGCAGCATGCTCGCCCGCATGGAAGACCAGCAGGGCATGAATCTGGACTTTACCGATCAGGCGCTGCAGGCGTTGACCGCCTACGCCTGGCCCGGCAACGTGCGTGAGCTGGGCAATATCATTGAGCGCCTGAGCATTCTCTACCCCAATGAAAAAATAGATATCGACCAGTTGCCCGAACGTATTCTGGGCGAGGAATACGTGGTGCTGGCCCCCGACGGCGCCCGCCGCAGCGCAGACGCTCGCCCGGAGACTATATAAACGGCATCCGCCTGAGCTCCGCCGGGGTGGATTTGCGGGCGCTGATCGCACGTCTGGAAGTGCGTCTTATTACCCAGGCGCTGCAGTTGAATGACGGCGTGGTGGCGCGCGCCGCGAAATCACTGGGCCTGCACCGCACAACGCTGGTGGAAAAGCTGCGCAAGTACGATATTAGTACGGATTAGCATTCCCTCTCCCCACTAGGGTGGGGAGAGGGAGAGTTGTTGTTCAGCTTCCTGCCGGTCGACACTTGCTGTGGTTCTCATGGCCGCTTTAATCACGCAGCGGTACGCTTAAATACCCGCGCACTCCCGCCAAAAACCCGTCAAAGCTTGAAAAGCGTCAATTTTCCATCGTCGGAAATTTGACTGTTTTCTGGCGCGCGTCGCTAAGTCTTTGTTTTTATTGCGCCTGAAATACGGCACGCCCCTTGCTCCTAGTAATACCAGGCCGAATAACAGGCCGCCCGACCAAGGCCAACAGGAGCAGGACATGGCACAAAGCGCAGACGCAATTATCGAGACCCCGCTGGACCGGCACGCCGTTGTGCCGGCGGCGGTCAGTTTGATTCGTCGCCACTGCGATAGCCAGTACAAGGTGCCGCGTCTTTCCCTGGCAGCCCGTCTGAGCCTGTCTGCGCATAGCTGGACCGGCAGCATGGACGAGCTCGACCACTGCGTGCGCCAGGCGCTGGTGCTGTGTAACGGCGCGGTGATTCAGGCAGAAGATTTACGACTTGAACAAGCTAATGCCCAGCGTGTGCAAAGCGTAGTGATGCGCAGCATACGCGCGGCCAATGGCGTACGCAGCGTCGCGGCAAAAAACTTGGGCATAAGCACCCGCACCCTGCGCGAGCAGTTAGCTGGTATGCGCGCCCAGGGTTTGCCGATTCCCGAATCCGCACCTGCACGCAGCGAGCTTTATCATGACTGATGCGCGCCACACTGCGCTGCCGGAATGCGAAGCCGTTGAGCCCACGCAAGTGATTGCGGTTGCCAGCGGCAAGGGCGGCGTGGGCAAGACCACGGTGTCCATAAACCTGGCCACGGCGCTGGCCAATCGCGGCCACAGCGTAATGCTGCTGGACGGCGACGCCGGCCTGGCGGATGTGGAACTCGCACTCGGCCTGCATCCTCTGCACGACTTGTCCCACGTACTGCGCGGCGAATGCGGCCTGCACGAAATTCTGATGCAGGGGCCTTCCGGCGTTTCGATCGTACCCACGGTAACCCATGGCCAGGGCCTGGCGGAACTCGGCCAGACCGGCGACGCCGCCGTCATCAAATTATTCGACCAGCTGGAAACCGCGCCGCAGGTTTTGATTATTGATACCGCCACCGGTATCGCTGAAAGCGTGCAGCGTTACGCGCAAGCCGCCTGCGAAGTGCTGGTGGTACTCGGCGCTGAACACACCGCGATACGCAACGCCTACACGCTGATCCGGGTGTTGAATGAGCGTGTGGATGTCTCGCGCTTTCGCGTGCTGGCCAATCGCGTTTCCAACGAAGCACAGGCGCAGAAATTATTCGCAGAGCTTGCCCGTCAGGTCGATTGCGACTTGTGTGTGGTGCTGCACTACATCGGCGCTATTCCCGAAGACACCAGCGTATCCCGGGCCCTGGCACAGCGCCGGCCGGTGGTCAATCACACCCCCCAGAGTGCCGCAGCCCGCGCCTACAAGAAGCTTGCACGGCGCACCGAAACCTGGGCGCCGCCCCTGTTTGACGACGGCGGCATGACTTTTTTCGTCGGGTGGCTAATGCGTGGCTGCCCTATCCCAACTCCAGGCCCGAATTCCAGCAATCACCAGAAAACCATTGAGGTAGCACAGCCATGAGCGTTAACACCATGTATGCCCGCAGCGCGCAAGCGAATCCCGTAATCGACGACAACATTAACCTGGTCAAACGCATCGCCTTTCGGCTACATGGCCGCCTGCCCGACAGCGTGCAGATTGAAGACCTGATCCAGGCCGGCATGATCGGCCTGCTCGAAGCCCATGAACGTTTCGATGCCAAGGCAGGCGCCAGTTTCAGCACCTTCGCCGGCATCCGCATCCGCGGCGCCATGCTCGACGAAATCCGCCGTGGCGATTGGGCACCGCGCTCGCTGCATCGTAAATCGCGCGCAGTGGCCGATGCCCAGCGACGTCTCGAGGCACGCAACAGACGCCAACCCACGGAAGCGGAAATCGCCGCGGAAATGGATATGTCGTTGGGTGATTACCGCAAGACGATGGGCGATGTCAGCAGCGCCAATCTTTACAGCCTGGACGATGTCGACCCCACCCGGCCTTCGCAGGAAGTTGCAGCCGGGGATGAAAGCCGGCCCCTGGTTAACGTCGAACGCGATTGCCTGAACAACGCCATCTTAAAAGCCAGCGCTAAATTGCCCAAGCGCGAACGGCTGCTGTTGTCCATGTACTACGAACAGGAATTGAACCTGCGCCAGATTGCAGAAACCCTGGGCGTTTCCGAATCGCGCGCCTGCCAGTTGCACGGACGCGCCGTAGGCCGGGTGCGCGCCGAGCTAAGCGCCTGGGCCGCATGATTTAACCGACTTCCTTTCTCCTCCTCCCTTGTCTGGGCCGCATCCGCGGCCCTTTTTTTGGCTAATGGTATTGGCCTGGCTTTATAATCGCGGCCATGCGTGTGTTGATTATTACCGTGCTGGTTGTGCTTACCGGGGTGCTGGGCGTGCTGGCGGCAGGCAGCCAGATGGAGGCTACCTGGCAAATACAGCGTAGCCAGTACATTGCTGCGCCGCCGGCCGATGTGTTTGCCGTAGTGTGCAATCTGCACACCTGGCCGCAGTGGCTGGCGTGGGGCAGCCCGGACACCGCTGCGATTGAATATGAATACACCGGCCGGGGCTGGGGCCGGGGTGCGACCCAAAGCTGGCACAACGAGGCCAAGATGGGCCAGCGCGAGATTACCGAATTCACCCCCGGCCAGCGTATGCAGTATGTGCAGACCACCGGCGCGGTAGAAGGTCCGCAGGCAAACATGCAGGGTTTTTTCAGCATCGTGCCAGAAAATAACGGCAGCCGCCTGCAGTGGACCCTGTCCGGCCAGACGGGCAGTAATCCGGTGGATAAACTGCTGATGTACCTTTACCGTTCGCGTATCATCGAATCCATGGGCCGCAGTCTGAATAATCTGGCACAGCGATTCGCGCATACGCCGGAGCCGGGCGCTTGATCTGGCCGCAGATCGACTGGGCGTTGATCGGCAGCGGTGCTATTCTCAAGCGTAGGGGCGCGGTGAGTGGTACCGCCACGGCCGCCGCGATCTGGACCCCGGGCGCTATTGGTGCCGCAGTGCCCTGGGACCGTTACGAAAGCGCGCTGATGTTTAGCCTGGTTACTTTCGCCACGCTGCGCTACACACGTCCACTGGTAAGCCTCGCCGACCATACCGAGAGGCCTTTGGGGAAACAGGATAAATGAACTACTTCGCCTACGGCTCCAACATGCTGCACGCGCGCTTGGCGCGGCGGGTGCCCAGTGCCTTGCCGCTGGGTGCGGCACGCCTGCATGGTCATGTATTGCGTTTTCACAAACATGGCGCCGATGGTTCCGGTAAATGCAATGCGTTTTTAACCGGGCGCCAGGAAGACGTGATCCACGGCGCCCTGTATGAGCTGGACGACAAAAAGCTCGCCAAACTGCATGCGGCCGAAGGCCCGGGTTACGAGTTCGCGAATGTAACCGTGGAAACCGCCGGCGGCCCGGTCCAGGCGGCAATTTATCGCGCGCACAACGCCTGGCTGGATGATGCGATGGCGCCGGTTACCTGGTATCAGGCTTTCGTGGTGGCCGGTGCAAAGGAAAACGGTCTGCCCGCCGACTACATAAACTATCTGGAAAACCTGTTTGCGCGGCGCGACCCCAGCAGCTGGCGGCATTTCTACAATCGCTGGGTTCTGCGCCGCCCGGTGCGCGGCAAGGCAAGGCGCATGGCGGCCCAGGCACGCAAGCGCAAAAAATAAACATGCGCGTGCACTGGTTGCAGCACGTACCGTTTGAAGGCCTGGGCAGTATCCAACCCTGGCTCGAAGCGCGCAGTTGCCAAATTAGCTGTAGCCGTCTTTATGCGGGTGATGCCCTGCCCAGGCCCCAGGATTTCGATTGGCTAATCGTTATGGGCGGGCCCATGAACGTGGACGATGTGGCCCATTATCCGTGGCTGGCCGCGGAGATCGAGCTTATTCGTAAAACCCTGGCCCGTGATCAGACCGTATTGGGCATTTGCCTGGGTGCGCAGTTAATGGCGCGTGCGCTGAACGCAGAAGTGCACCCACAGAACGCGTCAGAAATCGGCTGGTTCGAGGTTAAATTAACGGAATTGACAGCACAATCGCCGCTGTTCGCAGATTTTAGTCCCACATTCCCGGCCTTTCACTGGCACGGCGACAGTTTTGCGATGCCCGCCGGTGCAGGGCATATGGCCCGTAGCGTGGCCTGCAAAAATCAGGCTTTTGTTTATGGTGCGCGTGCGGTTGGGCTGCAGTTTCATCTGGAGACTACCTCGGAAAGTGCAGCTGCGTTGATCGAATATTGCGCCGATGAATTGCAGCCAGACGACTATGTGCAATCCGCGGCTCAAATAATGTCGCAACCAGAACGGTTCGCAGAATTGAACCGCTTGATGGACGCTTTGCTCAATCGTTTGGCGCAGGCTTAGTAAGCACCTACCAGCCGCGCCAGCGGTTTGGGTGCGGGCCTGGAAGCCTGTCCAAGCTCGGCCAGAAAGCGCCGCAGTTCGGTTAGTGCCGCGGCCCGACCAGCACGCCGATGCTGGTGCGTATTGCTGGCGTAAGTATCCAGGTTAGTCAGAAACTGGCCCAGATCGGACAGGCTTAGGCGGTTCAGCCGTGCCTGTACGCCAACCCCCATATTCACTACCGCGCGCGCATTGAGCCGCTGTTCCACCACGTCTTCGGGCATCGTCAACACCGGCTTGCCCAGATACACCGCTTCGCCGAGCAACTGGTTGCCCGAGGTGCTAATCAGGCCCTTGCAACCGGCCAGATCCCGCACAAAGGCTTCGTTGGCAGGCGCCCGGAAATCCAGGTTGCCGGACACCCCGCGCTGCGGTGTGCCATAAATAATAATGCGTTCGACGCAGCTACGCAGCACGGTTTCCAGCGTGTTGCAGAACTGGTGTTCTCCTTTATTAAAGTATCCCAGCAAATAGTTTCCCCGCGTGGGCTGGGCCGCCAGCACGCTGTCGCGCAGAATCGGCCCCACCAGTTTTACCCCGGACATGCGCGGCTCGGCCGGGTAGAAGCTGGACACGAGTACGCGCTCGGGGTTGCCCATGAAGGCGCGATACCCCAGCGCGTCACGTGGGCCACGCAGCCAGTCTTCCGGGGCAAAATCGCATTTGCAGTAAGCCATGATGCCAACGTGGTCAAAACCGATTCCAGGAATACCGGCGGCGCGTGCGTAGCGGTGCGTCCAGGTTTCCGAGTCGGAGATGACGATGTCGGGCGCAAAGCTGTCCAGCCGCCGGGTGACCTCGCGTGTGACCGGCCCGTGGGTGAGCAGGTCGGTGGTTAAACCGGCGTTGCGGCGAAATTTAAGCGGTGCGGACAGGCGCCCGGACGCGTCGTACTGGTAGCCAATCACCGGCAGGCCTTCACAGGGAAAGCGGTCCTTGAGCGCCAGATAGGCATCGCGTCCGGCGAATACCCGTACTTCGTGTTCGCGCATTAAATCGGGCAATACTGCCGACGTGCGCATTGCGTGGCCACGACCATAGCCCATTACGCCATAGGCAATTCGCATGTTTGCGTCCCTTCAAGCTGAAATGTCATAGCTAAAGGGTATTGCGCTTGTATTACGGAATTTTGACGCCGGCCGGGCGAGCCTGCGTTTCTATCTCTACCAGTAATTCGGCGCGGCACAGTCCGGCCTGTAGGAATATCAGCGGCAGGTCGTTACCCACGACGCTACGCAGCTGCTGCCGGGTGCGCTCGAGATCTGCGTCGTGCCGCAGGTAGATTTTCAGAAAATCCAGATCGCGCCACTGCAGGTCGCCCATGGTCTCCGCGGCGGCTTGCAACAGGGTCTGGATGTTGCGCAGGGACTCATCCACCTGGCCCGCGAGGTCTTCGGCGTGGCGGCTACGGTGGCCCACGATGCTGGCCGTTCCCGACACGAACAACTGCGGCGCAGCCTCCGGCCACTGCATGATCGATGCCCGCGCGAATGCGGGCTGGCGCGGGCCGTATTCACGCGGATAGTGATAGGCACTGGTCTGGCGAGGGTTTTCCAGGTTCAACGGCGGCTGTTTCACCAAAATAAAGTGCATGCGCACACCCGGCGTCTGGCTACCCACCAGGGTAGCCGCGTGCAAGTGCTCAGCCGGCACGCCGGCATATTCGAGCGCCTGCGCACGCCCCAGGCAAAACTGCTTGTAGCGTTCCGCATCGCCCTCGCCTTCGTTAAGCGCATACAGGTAATGCCACACGCGCAGCATGTGCGGCAAACCCAGATGCTGGCCGAGTTCGTGCAGGTGCAGGTAAGCCTGTTCTGCCACAGCGGCGATGCCCTGTTCGTGCTCGGCAAGCTGTAGGCTGGCCAGGCAGACGTGGGCATTGGCGGCATAGACAATGCCCTTGAAGCTACCCTGCTGCACGGGGCTGGCGGCTTGCCAGAGCTCGCATTCCGGCGCGTTGCCCAGGGCTTTGAGCGGAATATTCATGCCATCAACAGCGTAATGCAGGCGCGTCAGGGTCTGGGCCTGTATACCAATGGGGCCCAAGGTAATACGCAAGGGGGTATCCGGGGATGTTTCTGGGGTTTCTGGGGTCACAGACTATGCATTAATGTGCGATAAACTGGGGTGAGCGCCCGGCTTGGGCGCGGCAATCTTAGCTGAAGCAGGGACGGCGCACAAACTGGCGTTGTGTGTAAAATCGAGCTAAAGTCCCGCTGCAGGAAATGGGATACCCATTGGCGTTGCGCCGCGCGTGCGGCATCATCGAGTTATAAAAACGGGAGAACACAATGCACCGGAGGATTATTGCCTCATTTGTGGGGCTATTTTGCATGGGACTGGCCAGCGTCGCGCAGGCGGAAAGCCAGTATGAACGTGGGCTGTATGCAGGTATAGGGCTGGAGTTGCTACGTGCGGACATTCGCGGCTCCGACGGGGGCAACGACTTCAATGTAACGTCGCGCCCGCTGGAACTCATCGGACGGGTGGGCTACCACTTCCTGCCCTGGCTGGCGGTTGAAGGTTTTGGCGGTATCGGTATTCACGACGATCCCAACGACGGCAATATCGACAACGCCGAAACCGTGCGCAACGGCGAAACCGAGCTTAATTATCACGTCGGCGCCGCGATCAAGCCGCAATATGCCATCGTCTTCAAGGAAACCACGCAGATGACGGCTTATGTGGTCGGTGGTTACTCGATGTACGATCTCGAAGGCGAGGCCCGCAACCTTAATAACGGCAGTGTGCAAGTCGATTTCAGCCGCGACGACAACGACTTTTATTATGGGGCGGGCATTTAGATCGACGGCGAAGCCGCGTCATTCAACCTGCAATACGTTGAATATGCCCGTGGCGATGGCCTGGATCTGGAAGGCTACCAGATCAGCGTCAACCGCTACTTTTAGGCTCTAGGGTTATGTTGTCTTTCATCGGCAAGGCGTTCGCCATACTGGTGGGCTTGCTCATCTGCGCAGGCATTTACCTGTATGTGTTGTCACCGGAAACCGCGGTCGAGCTGGCCGCCGGGGCCGAGCGCGCAAACGCCGGGCTGGAGGAAAAGCAGATACGGGTCGGTGAGTTCAACATTCACTATCTGGCCGGGGGTGAAGGCGAAACGCTGCTATTGATTCACGGTTTCGGCGCCGACAAGGATAACTGGACCCGTATGGCTGCGGACCTGACCGCGCAATACCGCGTGATTGCGCCCGACCTGCCCGGCTTCGGCGAATCTGATCATCCCCAGGGCAAGGATTACGGCGTTGCCACACAGGCAGAGCGTGTGCACGACTTTGTGCAAAAACTGAACCTGGGCGCGGTCCATGTCGGCGGCAACTCCATGGGCGGCGCCATTGCTGGTGCCTACGCCGCGGCCTACCCGGAGCAGACCCAAAGCCTGTGGTTGCTGGCGCCGTTTGGCGTGAGCACTGCGCCGGTAAGCGACCTGCGCAGCCTGGTTGAGCAAGGCAAGCGGAATCCGTTACTGCCTGCCACGGTGGACGAATACCGACTGCTGCTGGATAACTGGGTGTTTGTAAACAAGCCGTTTATCCCGGCGCCTATTCAATATGTTCTGGGCAAGCGCGCTGTTGAGCGCCGCCCCCTGCTAACGGATATCTACCAGCAGTTGAATACGCAGGAATTTACACTGGAACAAATCCTGGCGGATTCGCCTGTACCGACACTCATTTTGTGGGGCAAGCAGGACCGGCTTCTGCATGTGGGCGGCGCACAAATACTGGGCGATGCCATTCCGCGCTCAGAAGTGGTCGTGATGGAGAACACCGGCCATGCGCCGATGATCGAGCGCCCGCAGGAGTCTGCCGAAGCGTTCAAGCAGTTCGAGCAAAAGCTGCCGGCCGGAAATACGCAGCCGGTACAACAGAACTAATCGCCGCCGACTCGCTCGAGCAGGCAGAGCATGTCATCCGCATGCTCTTCTTCCTGCGCCTGAATGCCTTCCATCATGCGCCGGGTGGCGGAGTCGCCATTGCCCAGCCAGTTGACAATTTCGCGATAGCTGTCGCTGGCGATGCGCTCGGCGATCTGATCGGCATGTTCCTGTTCCTGCTGCGCGTGTTCCAGAAATTCTTCCGCGGCAATCGGCGCATGGATGCCCGAGGCGGTGTAGTAATGGCGCTTGTAACGCAGCACGCACACCAGTTCCGTGGCCAGGGCCTCATTCAGCACCTTCAGAACTTGCTCCAGATCGGCGCCATAACTCTCAGTGATAACACCCTTTTCCATGTGCGCGCGGGCGCGTTCGCGTATGGTTTTAATGTCGGTAAGAAACGGCTTTTCGCTCATGATTTTCAGGCTCCGGAAGAGTAAATTTGTACCTGCGGCAGCTTAATACGCAGATAAAAACCAGCGTAGCGCCACCGCTGCGGTTGCTGGTGGCCGCGCTTTTGTTATTGGCTGCGACGGGTTCACAGGCCGCGCAGTCGTTAACCCTGCGTTTGCAAACGTTGCAGGGGCCGGCTGGAATTATGGCTACCGAGGTCGAGCTTGAGGTAGACCTCTCCGGCACCCGCCCGGCCGGTGTCCTGCGCATCGGGCGACTGGTGTTGCCGGCAGCGGATCAGCGTTTTAGTAATGTGGTCCTGCGCTGCCCGAAGATGATGTTGAGCAACCATCGCATTGTCTGCACAGGCGGCACTTTGCGCCTGTCTGCGCCGTATCTGGCGCAAACTGAACTCCCGGTATCCTTCGATTACCGCGTGCTGGAAAAACGCCTGCGCCTGCAGCTTCCGCGTCTGGTATCCACTTATAACTCGGCCAGCGGCGAAATCGCCAACGACGGGCTGGACCTGGCCCTGGAATTACCCTGCAACAGCAAACCGAACACTGGAGCTTTGAAGGCAAACTGTAGGTGAATGCAGGCCAGGCTTATGTTGATCCGGTGTTTTTGGATTTCGGAAAAATGCCTGCGACACTGAAATTTTCGGGGTTTGCCAATACTGATTCCGGACGCATTAGCGTGTCGCTATTTAATCTGAGACAGCCTGGCGTATTGGCCGCCAACGGTAGCCTGGCCTGGGCTGACAACGCCATTGCATCAGCGGATGTACAAATAACCCAGGCACAATTGCCGGCGACATTCACCAGCTACGCGCAACCCTTCCTGATTGGTACGGCACTGGATGCACTAACTACAAACGGCGTTCTGCGGGCCAATATAAAACGCGACAATGCGGGCTGGACAGCTATTTTGATTAGTGGTGAAAACCTTGATTTCAAGGATGAAAATAACCGCTTAAGCGTTACCGGCGGCGCGCTCGACGTGAACTGGCAGCGCGATCTCGCGCAAGCACAGGCGCCGGTGTCGCGGCTAAGCTGGATGGCGGCTTCAGTGTATAAAATCGAACTCGGGCGCACGCAGCTGAACTGGCAAATGGCAGGCGATGATGTGGCTTTGACCGAGCCTGCAACTATGCCCGTGTTCGACGGCCGCTTGCAGATCGACAACGCCGCCGCCCGCGGTTTGACCAGCGCCAACCCCAGTGTGGATTTCAATGCCCAGCTCACGCCGGTGCGGCTGGCCAAATTATCCCGCGCGCTCGGCTGGCCAGAGTTCAGCGGCGAGGTCTCCGGCAAATTGCCCGGCCTGCAGTATCGCAACGGCGAGCTGCTGGTCATCGGCGGACTGCAAGCGCGCGCTTTTGATAGCGAAATCGAAATCCGCGCGCTCAACATTGCCAATCCGCTGGGCGCGCGCCCACGCCTGCGGGCTGATGCCGCCGCCCGTAACCTGGATCTGGAAGCCATGAGCAGCGCCTTTTCCTTTGGCCGCATTACCGGGCGTCTGGACGCGGATGTTACCGGCCTGCGCATGCTCGGCTGGCGGCCGGTGGAATTCAAGGCCTGGCTGAGAACGCCGGAGGATGACCGCAGCAAACACCGCATCAGCCAGGGCGCGATTGATGATCTGGCCAGTCTGGGCGGGGGCGGCGCCGCAATCCAGCTGGCAACCAGGCCGCATTGCTGTGGCCCTGCTGAACTTCGTAATCCCCGCCGCGCAGGCTGCGGAGCCGAATATCGACATCAGCTCACCGGCGGTGCAAAGCATCGTATCCGCGATGGAAGTCCGGCATAGCCTGCGCAAGCCCTATTATGAGTCCGGCGCGCTGGGGCTGACGCAGGAAGCGACCATTACCGTACGCAATATCGGCACGGTGTCGTTGGCCAAACGCAACCAGCTGAAACAGCTTGTGGCGGAAGAAAACGCCGATCGCAATGCGCTTTACCGCGAAATAGCGGTGGCTAACGGGCACCGGGAATGGGAATCCAAAATCTGCCAGACGTTTGCCCAGCGCTGGATCAGCAAGGCGCAGTCCGGCTGGTATTATGAAGACGGCGAGAGCTGGGAACAGAAGTAGCCGGCAGTTACACAGGCGTATTCTTTTGTGTTGCCGGCAAGCGCCGTAGCTGCGCCAACACGCGCTCGGCGGTGGTAATCGGTGTCAATTCATCACCGTGGATGGTCAGGCAGTCCGCGCCAAGCGGTCGGTAAGCGTCGGCAGGGGTTGCCCGGAAGAGCCCCAAGGTAGGCACGCCGGCGGCCGCGGCCAGATGCATTGGGCCGCTGTCTGCGGCTACGAATAAATTCATAGGTGCCAGGGTTGCAGCCAGTTCGTCCAGCGCAGTAACGCGCAGACAGGCAAGCCCCGGGCTTAGTGCGGGTGCGTTGCCCGGCGGCAGTAATTGCACCAGCGTGGGTGTCACTTCTGAGGCCTGCATGGCCGCAAGCCAATCCCGCCACCAAGATTCCTGTAATTGTTTGGCGCCGGTGGCTTGTATGAAGAATCCGATAACCGGTCCCGCAGGCGGCTTGCCGTTGAAGGCATGGCGCCAGTTTTTATCCGCGGCTTGCCTGGCATGCTCTCCGGGCGCCACGCGGTAGTGTTCGATTGGTGTTGGTTCAAACTGCGTGAATCCCCGTTTGAATAATTCCAGCGCCTGCAGCGCCTGGTGCGGAACGTCATGAGGAAACGGCGCGGAATAATCCAGTCGCAACCACTGGTCTTCGCCGGCAAAACCCAACCGCTTTGTTGCACCGCTTAGCAGAACCCCAATGCGGTTACTCACCGACATGGCGTTGGGGTCGATTACCAGATCGTATTTACGTCGGCGTATGCGGCGAATGAAATTGAACAGCGCGAGCAGATGCAAACCCGGTTTGGCCGGGGGCGCCCATACCTGGCCGATGCCCGGCAGGCCGCGCAACAGGTCGGCGTGAATCGGGTCGAGTACTAAAACGTCGATTCTGGCTTTGGGAAAACTGGCCGCCAGCGAAGCCAGTAGAGGGGTTAGAAATATCACGTTGCCCAGGCGCTTGTTCAAGCGGCAAACCAGAATGCGCTCCGGTGCTCCGATTAGCGGCGCAGGCCGGGCCTGGGGCGTGCCATAACGACGGGCAGCCCACAAACTTAGGCGCGCGCGCAGGCCGCGGCGCCAGCGTTTAATCCGGTACTTCCAGGTCTGGTCAAGTTGGTTCTGGTCCTGGTTTGGGTTCATGGCCTGCACATCATAATCGTTGGCCGGACGACCCTCCACTTTAATAAAGTGCTGCAATATCGGTGGCGGCGTCTTATGATGACGTTATGAGTCGCAGAGCTTCCATTGTGCGCCGAACGCTGGCCCTGGGATTGCTGGTCATATTGCTCGTGGCGCTGGGCTTGCCGGCGGCGCTTGGCTGGCAGCTTTCAAAATACCACGATTACTACGTACAGCAGCTTTCGGTGCCTGGCGTCCTGGAAGTACGCGACGTGGCCTTTTCGCGCGGCATACTGCGCTCGCGTTCGCGGGTTAAATTGGCAGCTGCACCTGAAGTGTGCGGCCAGGACCCCTGCCCTGTAATTACGGTAGACAGCGTAATCCATCACGGCCCGATTGCCTTTACCGCGCCGCCGGCCACACCAGGAGGACTACAGGTCGGATTAGGCGTAGTCGTGAGCCGGGCGGATGTTTCTCCACTGTTCGACAACACTCGATTTGAGCCCAGGCTGCCAAAGCTGGAAGTGGTTACCCGCGTGGACCTGGCCGGCGCGGTGGACTCCGCCTTCATGTTGCCGGCTGAAAGACTACGCGCCAGTGGCGACGATACTGGCGCCCGCCTCAGCCTGGAACGGCTGGAGGCCACCCTGCATTCGCCAGCCGGCCATGCAGCGGTACGCGGCCAACTTAACTGGCCGGGGTTCGAGCTGGTCGCGGATTCCGGTGGCCAGATTGGCTTGCAGGGCTTGTCGTCGCAATTCAGCGGAGATGCTAATACGCCGCGCTTCTGGCAGCGCGCGGGGTTGAAGCTGAATGCACTGCAAATTGTAGACCCGCAAGGCGATAGCCTGTCGCTGCAAGGTCTGCTTTGGGACGCGCACAATACGGCCGAGCCCGGCGGCCACCTGGCCAGCGAATTCAGTACACGCCTGTCGCAAATGACGCTTGGCAACCGCGAATACGGCCCGATAATTCTTGAAGGCCAGATCCGGGGGCTGGACGTCGCCAGCCTGGGAGCCATGCAGGCCGCAGTGCGCAGCCTGAAACCGCAGGTGCTGCCGCCGGAATTATTGCTACTGGCGATCAGCGGAATCTATCAGGCGCATATGCCAGCGTTACTGGCCGCCGGCCCCGAGCTGAGCATTAGCCGATTTCTGGCGGGTACGCCCGACGGCGACATTATCGCGGATTTGTCTGTATCGCTTGCTAACATCCCGGACGCCGGCACCGATTTCACAGCCGTTATACAGCGCTTGCAACTGGCGCTGAATCTGCGGCTACCGGCCGCGACAGTAGAGGCTCTGGTGCGCAGGAATATGCAGGCGAGTGAACCCTCTCAGGAACCTTCCGATGAAGACGTAAAGGCCGCGCTTGATGCGCTGACCGAGGCGAAGTGGCTGGTCGCAAGGCCGGAAGAAAATTCCTACGTCACGCAGTTACGTATCGAAAACCAGAATCTCACGGTCAATGGCAAGGTCCGCGACGGCTGGCAGGAAACGCTTGATGCCCTGGCCTCGGGCAAAGCCCCCGCAGCTACTAAGCAAGCGCAACCCGCGTTACAATAAGCGATTAGCTTGAGCAGCGGACCGCGGATATATGCAATCCACAAATAATTTTGAAGTTATCGTAGTCGGTGGCGGACACGCCGGTGTGGAAGCCGCCATGGCCGCGGCGCGCATGGGCCGCAAGACGCTGCTGCTGACGCAAAACATCGAAACCGTGGGGCAAATGTCCTGCAACCCGGCTATCGGCGGCATTGGCAAAGGCCATCTGGTTAAGGAAATCGATGCGCTCGGCGGCGTGATGGCGCGCGCGGCGGACAAGGGCGGGATTCAGTTCAGAATCCTCAACCGGCGCAAAGGCCCGGCGGTGCGCGCAACCCGCTGCCAGGCGGATCGCATGCTGTATAAATACGCGGTAAGAGGGGCAGTTGAAACCCAGCCTAATCTGAGCCTGTTCCAGCAATCGGTAGACGATCTTATTGTGGAAAACGATCGTGTTACCGGCGTGGTAACGCAAATGGGCTTGGCTTTTCATGCGCCGGCGGTGGTGCTTACGGTAGGCACATTTCTCGGCGGTACAATCCACGTTGGGCATAAACAATTTGGTGGCGGTCGAGCCGGAGACGCTCCGGCTAATGCGCTGGCGCAGCGCCTGCGCGCTTTGCCGTTCCGTGTCGGCCGCCTTAAAACCGGCACGCCCCCACGTATCGACGGCCGCAGCATTGATTATTCCAAACTGGCCGAACAGGCGGGCGATGATCCGCTGCCCGTGTTTTCCTATATGGGCAAGGTGTCCGATCATCCGCGCCAGATTAGCTGCCACATTACGCATACCACGCCGCGGACCCACGACATCATCCGCGAAAACCTGGGCGAGTCGGCCATGTACGCCGGACATATTGAAGGCGTCGGCCCGCGCTATTGTCCATCCGTTGAGGACAAGGTGGTGCGCTTTGCAGACAAGGAGTCCCACCAGATTTTTATCGAGCCGGAGGGTTTGAACACCACCGAGGTTTATCCCAACGGTATTTCAACTTCTTTAAGTTTTGAGACGCAACAGGCTTTTGTGCGCTCGATTACCGGCTTTGAAAACGCGCATATTACCCGCCCCGGTTATGCGATTGAATACGACTATTTTGACCCGCGTGATCTGCAACCCACGCTTGAGACGAAATACCTGCCGGGCCTATATTTCGCGGGCCAGATCAATGGCACGACTGGCTATGAAGAGGCGGCTGCGCAAGGTCTGCTGGCCGGATTGAATGCCGCGTTGATGGTTGCTGATGCTGCGCCCTGGTGGCCGCGCCGTGACCAGGCCTATCTGGGCGTGCTGGTAGATGATCTGATTACCCGCGGTACGCTTGAGCCGTATCGCATGTTCACCTCGCGCGCTGAATATCGCCTGTTGCTGCGCGAGGACAATGCGGACCTGCGGTTAACCGAAATCGGCCGCGATCTGGGCCTGGTGGACGAAGCCCGCTGGTGTGCATTCTCCAGCAAACGTGATGCGATTGCTGGAGAAAATGAACGATTATCCGCAATTATGCTGCGATCTTCCGATTTAGGCCAGGACGGGGGAGCCCAGGTTCTAGGCGCGCCGTTAAGCAAGGAACAGCATGCCATCGAGTTGCTGCGCCGGCCGGAAATTGGTTATGCGGAGCTCATGCAGTTACCCGGAGTCGGCCCCGGCGTGGATGATCCGCTGGTCGCCGAACAGGTCGAAGTCCAGGTTAAATACGCAGGTTACATCGAACGCCAAAGTGCGGAAATCGAGCGCCAGCGCAAACATGAAGACACGCAGTTAAGCGCGGACCTCAACTACGCTCAGGTCTCGGGTTTATCCAACGAAGTGAAGCAGAAACTGGGCGAACAGCGTCCGGCGACTCTGGGCCAGGCCTCGCGCATCCCGGGTGTTACACCGGCCGCGATTTCCTTGCTGCTGATTCATCTGAAAAAACATAATCAGGCATTTCGCCGCTCGGCGTGATCGCGCTGGCCCTGCCGCGGGCAGATCAGTTGGTGTACGCTCGCCTCCATGCCGTTTAGTAAAAAACTTCCATTACTGCTGTTGACGGCTTTTGCCGTGGTTGCCTGCAGCGGCCCGGATTCGTTTCCGGTGAAGGAACAACCAAAAATCCTGAAAGACGGCCGCAGCGTGCTGCGCAAGGGCAACGGCGCCGAGCCGGAAACGCTGGACCCGCATCGTGCGCAGAGCGTGGGCGCGTCTACTATTCTGCGTGATCTTTATGAGGGGCTTGTTTCGAAGGCACCCGATGGCGAGTTGGAACCCGGCGGGGCCGAAAGCTGGGAAATCAGTGCCGACAAGAAAACCTATACTTTCAGCCTGCGGCAAGACGCCGTCTGGTCCAATGGCGATCCGATTACGGCCGAAGATTACGCTTACGGCCTGCGGCGGGTAGTGAACCCGGCCACGGCCTCACCTTACGCACAAATTCTGGCGCCAGTGGTTAATGCCAACGCAATCATCCAGGGGGATCTACCGCCGTCAGAACTCGGCGTAAAAGTACTCGACAAGAACCACCTGCGTATCCAGTTGAATTCGCCAACCCCCTATTTTCTGGGCCTGCTCACGCACAGCAGTACCTATCCCGCCTATCGCCTGGCGGTCGAAAAATTTGGCGACGCATTTACCCAACCCGGCAATAGTGTGACCAACGGTGCCTACAAGCTGGATGAATGGGTGGTGGGCTCGCACATCCGGCTCAAGCGCAATACCAGTTATTGGGATAACGCCAATACCGGCGTGGATCAGGTCGATTATCTGCCGATTACCGATGTGGGTTCTGAGCTCAAACGCTACCAGGCCGGCGAGATCGACTGGACCTCGAGTGTGCCGATTCCGCAGCTAGACCAGATACGCAAACATATTCCAGGGCAACTCAAAACTATCCCTACACTGGGTGTGTACTACTACGGCCTGAATGTAACCCGGCCGCCGCTGGCGGATTCTCCGAAACTGCGGCGCGCGTTGTCGATGGCGCTTGATCGCGAAATTATCACGGAGAAAATTACCCGTGGGGATGAAATCCCCGCTTATGGCTGGGTGCCGACCGTTGTGGATAACTACAAAGGTGCTCGTATGGAGTTTGCGGACTGGCCGCGTGAAAAACGACTCGCCCAGGCCCGGCGCCTGTATAAGGAAGCGGGCTATTCGCAAGATCAGCCCCTGCATCTGGAAATACGCTACAACACCAGCGAGAGCCACAAAAAACTGGCCTCGGTGGTGGCCAATATGTGGCGGGTGAATCTGGGCGTGGATACCCAGCTGATCAACGAGGAATGGAAGGTTTTTTTACAAAATGTGCGCGGTAAGCAGTTAACGCAGGTGTTCCGGGCCGGCTGGATTGGTGACTACAACGATCCTTATACGTTTCTGGAGTTAATGTATTCCCGATTCGGCCTGAACGGCTCCGGTTATAACAACCCCGAATACGATAAATTGCTGGATCAGGCGGCGGTGTTGCCCGGCGGCGAAGAACGACAAAGTCTGATGCGCCGTGCGGAAACCATTCTGCTGCAAGATCAGCCCGTTATCCCGATTTATTTCTATACCTCGAAGGTGCTGATCAAACCCTACATACGGGGTTTCGTGGGCAACGGGCTTGGGCATTACTACAGTAAAGACATCACCATTGTCCCGGGCAGGCAAAGCAACTAATGCTTTCCTACGCAATAAAGCGGGTGCTCGGGGCGATTCCTACGCTGTTCATTCTGTTGACCCTGGCTTTCATGATGATACGCATGGCGCCGGGCGGGCCGTTTGATCTGGAAAAGCAGCTACCACCCGAGATCGAAGCCAACCTGCAGGCCAAGTATCATTTGGATGAGCCGCTCTACCAGCAATATGGCCGCTATCTGTGGGACGTCGCGCATCTGGATTTCGGGCCCTCGTTTCAGTATCGGGATTTAACCGTTAACCAATTGATTGCGGATGGATTTCCCGTATCGCTAAGGCTCGGCGGATTTTCGTTATTATTCGCCTTGTTCTTTGGCATCCCGTTCGGCATTATCGCCGCCATGCGCCAGAACAAACCCAGTGATTACGGCCTCATGACCCTGGCCATGCTGGGCATTTCCATCCCCAATTTCGTGCTGGCGCCGGCGCTGATTCTGCTGTTGGCGGTTTACAATGACTGGCTTCCGGCCGGGGGTCTGGGCGGGCCGCTGCATTATGTAATCCCGGTAATTGCATTGGGTACGGCCATGATGGCTTATGTCGCGCGCCTGACCCGCGCCTCTACAATTGAAGTGTTGCGCTCGAATTTTGTGCGCACCGCCCGCGCCAAGGGGCTGCCCGAACGCCGCGTAATTACCCACCATGTTTTGCCCGCCGCACTTACCCCGGTGGTATCGTTTTTAGGCCCCGCCACCGCCGGCATCATCACCGGGTCAGTGGTCATCGAAACCATTTTCGGCATGCCCGGGCTGGGTCGGTTTTTCGTGCAGGGCGCGTTGAACCGGGACTACACCCTGGTGTTGGGCGTCGTGCTGTTTTACGGGATGCTGATTATTTTGTTCAACCTGCTGGTTGACCTGCTCTACGCCTGGCTTGACCCCCGGGTGGCTTACAAATGACGGTTGCCGAGGCCGCAGAAAAAAATATACAAGGCCGCAGCCTGTGGCAGGACGCGGGCCGGCGCATGCTGGCAAATCGCGCCGCGATTGTCTCGGCCGTACTTCTGGCCTTGCTGATTCTGCTGGTTGTGGTTGGCCCCTGGCTTTCGCCGCACGGTTATACCACCCAGGATTACGACGCCATCTGGCAAGCGCCATCGATTTCCAGCGGCCATTATCTGGGCACGGACAGCATCGGCCGCGATCTGTTTGTGCGCACCTTGATTGGTGGACGGATATCCCTGCTCATCGGCATGGTCGCCACGCTGGTCAGTTTAATTATCGGCGTGGGTTACGGTGCCACGGCCGGTTATTTCGGAGGCCGAATCGACTCGGTCATGATGCGTATTGTAGACATCCTCTACGCCATGCCTTTCCTGTTTTTCGTGATTCTGATGATGGTGTTTTTCGGCCGCCATATCTTTCTGATATTCATCGCCATCGGCGCCATCAACTGGCTGGATATGGCGCGCATCGTGCGCGGCCAAACCCTGTCTTTGAAACAAAAGGAATTCGTGGAAGCCGCGCGCATGGGCGGGGCGACTTCGCGCCAGGTCATCGCCCGCCACATCGTGCCGAACCTGCTCGGCGTAGTCGCAGTCTACGTAACCCTGACCATTCCCCAGGTCATCCTGTTTGAATCGTTTCTGAGTTTTCTTGGCCTGGGGGTACAGGAACCCGCAACCTCCTGGGGCGCGCTGGTGAAA
>JBDNIO010000074.1:0-16205 GCA_041688215.1 Salinisphaeraceae bacterium
CTCCAATATCTTTGGCGTACCAGGCGCGTGGTTTGCCGACGTATTGCTCAGCCTGTTCGGTTTTCTGGGCTTTATTTTTCCGTGGCTATTGCTGTATAGCGGATGGCTGTTTTTTCGAGGCACACGCCAGTCCAAGGGTGATGCCTGGACGCTGGGCGTGCGCACTACGTCGCTGTTGTTGTGGCTGCTGGCGGGTTGCGGTATCGCCGCGCTGGCACTGGGCGCTGCGGGTGCTGGCGGATTACCGCAAAGCAGCGGCGGGATTCTGGGCTCGGGCGTTAGTTCTTCGCTGGTCGCGGTGCTCAATACCGCGGGCGCGGCGTGGTTTCTGGTCACCCTGTTTGTAATCACACTGTCGACCGGGCTTGGGTTTTCCTGGCTTTCTGTAAGCGAACGCGTAGGCACCTGGGTACTGCGGGGCAGCGCCTGGAGCTGGCAATGCGTGCGCGCCAAGTGGGCGACCTGGCAGGTGCAACGGGCCGAAAAGCGTCGGGCGAAAGCGGCTGCTCCAATGGTTAAAACCACACCGTCGGCAAGTAAACCGAAGAAAACACCGTCTCTGGCGCCACAGAAAAAAGTAAAGGCCCAGGATTCGCAGTTGTCGTTGCCGATTACCGATGACGAGCCCGCGCCGGACGTGCCACGTTACGACCCGGAAAAGGACGAACCGTTACCGCTGACCAGCTTGCTGGACCCTGCGCGTGCCGCGATCGCGGGCTACGACGAGGCCACGCTGAACCAGTTATCCGTAGATCTGGAGCAACATCTGGCGAATTTCAACGTGCAGGCCAAAGTGGTAGCGGTGGAGCCAGGCCCGGTGATTACGCGCTTCGAACTGGACCCGGCGCCCGGCGTAAAGGTAAACCAGTTCACCAATCTGGCCAAGGACCTGGCGCGGGCGATGTCCACTACCAGCGTGCGCGTGGTTGAGGTTATTCCGGGCAAATCGTTCGTGGGCCTGGAAATCCCCAACGTGGAGCGCGAGATTGTTGCCTTGCGTGAAATCTACGAATCGTCGCGCTATAGCAACAGCGCATCCCCGCTTACGCTGGCGTTGGGCAAGGATATCTGTGGGCGCCCGGTTACCGCAGATCTGGCGAAAATGCCGCATTTGCTGGTCGCCGGCACCACCGGTTCGGGCAAGTCGGTGGCCATTAACGTGATGATTCTGTCTATGCTCTACAAGGCGCAGGCCAAGGACGTGCGCTTCATAATGATTGACCCGAAAATGCTGGAATTGTCTGTTTATGAAGGCATTCCGCATTTGCTCGCGCCGGTCGTCACAGACATGAAAGAAGCCGCTAACGCCTTGCGCTGGTGCGTGGCCGAGATGGAACGGCGCTACAAACTGATGTCGGCGCTGGGCGTGCGCAACATGGCCGGTTATAACCGCAAGGTGAACGATGCCATCGCCAAGGGCAAGCCGATTCCCGACCCGATTGCGCAGTATGCGCAGGCCAATGACGACGACAGCGAAATCCCCGATCTCGAGCCCCTGCCGGCGATAGTTATCATCATCGACGAACTCGCCGACATGATGATGGTGGTTGGCAAGAAGGTGGAAGTACTCATCGCGCGACTTGCGCAGAAAGCCCGCGCCGCCGGCCTGCACATGATTCTGGCAACGCAACGCCCGTCTGTTGATGTAATTACCGGCCTGATAAAATCCAATATTCCAACCCGCATCGCTTTTCAGGTGGCGTCGAAAATAGATTCGCGCACAATTCTGGACCAGCAGGGTGCGGAAAGTCTGCTGGGCCACGGCGACATGCTGTTTCTGCCGCCCGGCACTGCGATACCCACCCGTGTGCACGGAGCCTTCGTGGACGACCACGAAGTGCACAAGGTGGTGGAATATCTCAAGCAAATCGGCGAACCGGATTACATCGACGAAATTCTCGAAGGCATCACCGAAACTGTGGATGGCTCCCGTGGAAACGGCAGCACCGAAGAAGACGATCCGCTGTACGATCAGGCCGTGGCCGTGGTGCTGGAAAGCCGCAAGGCCTCCATATCTTATGTGCAACGGCGCCTGCGGGTTGGCTACAACCGCGCGGCGCGGCTGGTGGAACAAATGGAGTTCGCCGGTATTGTAGGGCCACTGGAAGGCAGCGGCAGCCGCGATGTACTGGCGCCGGCGCCGCCCAAAGACTAAGCGCCGCGTTCACTTTTCGTTCAGCCTGCCGCCGTTAGGCTAGGCAGCAGTTTCATCATCAGGTTCTCCCAATGAAGACATTGATTTTCGTATTCACAGCGGCGTTTTTGGCGCTGCCGGCTTCGGCAGGCAGTGGCGTCGATGCGCTGACCGGCTTTTATGAGCGGGTAAACAGTTTTGAAGCAGATTTCAAACAAATGCAGCTGGACGAGGAGGGCGAGGTAGTACAGCAATCCGGCGGCAGGTTCCTGTTGTCGCGCCCGGCGCGTTTTCGCTGGGAGTACCAAGACCCTTACGAGCAGATCATTGTAAGTAATGGCGAGACCTTCAAGTTCTATGACGTGGACCTGGCGCAGGTTACCGTGCGCGATGTCGACGCCAGTCTGCGCGCCACCCCGGCGTTATTGCTGTCTGGCGGTGCCGCGCTGGAGGACGAATTCACCATATCCGCGGCCGGCCAGCGCGACGATTTAACCTGGGTCAAACTCGTCCCGCGTAATTCCGAAGGCGATTTCCAGGAGATACGCATGGGCTTTAACGGCGATGTGCCGGCGCGCATGGAACTGAACGACAATCTGGGCCAGACCACGCAGATCGAGTTCAGTAGCGTAGAAGTTAATACGGCCATCCCCGAGCAGCGGTTTGAACTGGAAATCCCGGAGGGCGTGGAGATCGTAGACGGCCGCGCAGCGACGCAAGAACAGTAACATGGCCCAGGCATTTCGCAGCGCCCTGAAGCACCCGAATTTCTGGTTTGGTATGGGGCTTCTCTGGACGGGCATTATTATCTACGGCTGTTTTGCCCCCAGCCAGCCGGATGTAGGTGTAACCGGTTTTGACAAACTCCTGCACGGCGGCGCGTTTGCCGGTTTAGCGTTCTGGTTTGGTGCGGTATACGCCAAACAACGGCATCTATTTATTGTGCTGTCTCTGGCCTTCCTGGGAATAGTAATCGAGATAGGCCAAGGCCTAACCAGTTACCGCAGTAGCGATATGCTGGATTTTGTCGCTGATTCGATGGGTATTGTGATCGGTATTACGCTGGCCAAAACCCGGCTGGCCCATGCATTGCGGTATATTGAGGCGCGTGTCTCTCCAGCAAGACCTTAATATCGACGCCAATATCGATCCTGGTATCGACGTGACCAGCGGCCGGCCTCTGGCAGACCGTATGCGGCCGCGATCCCTGGACGAATACGCAGGCCAGCAACATATTCTTGCTGCTGACAAACCGCTGCGCCGTTCGCTGGAAGCAGGGCGCCTGCATTCCATGATTCTGTGGGGTCCGCCCGGCACCGGAAAAACCAGCCTCGCGCGCTTGATCGCGCACCTGGCGGACGTTCATTTCATGCAGATATCCGCCGTCATGGCCGGCGTTAAAGACATCCGCGCGGCCGTGGCTGAGGCAAAGCAGCAGCAGGGCCGAGGCACCTTGCTGTTCGTGGACGAGGTGCATCGCTTTAACAAGGCCCAGCAGGACGGACTGTTGCCCTACGTGGAAGACGGTACCGTAATCCTGATCGGGGCGACCACTGAAAACCCCTCGTTTGAGGTCAACAACGCGCTGCTCTCGCGCACCCGTACCTATGTGCTTAAAGCACTGGACTCGGCGGACCTGCGCAGCCTGATCGACCGCGCGCTTGCAGACAAGGAACGTGGGCTAGGGGCTTTAGACCTGGAAATGGCCCCGGAACTGCGTGATTCTCTGGCGACGCGTGCCGACGGTGATGCGCGCCGCGCACTGAACCTGCTGGAGCTGGCCGCTGACCTGACCGCAGACAGTAAACAGATATCGTCCGAGGATTTGCAGGAAGTCATGCGCGAAGGCCTGCGCCGGTTCGATAAAGGCGGCGATTATTTCTACGACCAGATATCCGCGCTGCATAAATCCGTGCGCGGTTCAGACCCGGACGCCGCACTTTACTGGTTCTGCCGTATGCTCGATGGTGGTTGCGATCCGCTATATCTGGCCCGGCGCATCACCCGCATCGCCAGCGAAGATATCGGCAATGCCGACCCGCGCGCCCTGCGCAGCGCGCTCGATGGCTGGGAAACGTTCGAGCGCCTGGGTAGCCCCGAAGGTGAACTGGCGCTGGCACAGGCCGTGGTCTACATGGCCTGTTGCGCCAAAAGCAATGCGGTTTATGCCGCCTATAATGCCGCCACCGCGGACGTTAAAACCCGCGGCAGCCTTGAAGTACCGATGCATTTGCGCAACGCGCCCACGAAATTGATGAAACAGCTGGGCCACGGCGAGGGCTACCGCTATGCGCACGATGAGGCCGACGCATACGCGGCCGGGGAAACCTATTTGCCGCAAGAATTGGCGGGCAAGCACTACTACGAGCCGGTGGCGCGCGGGTTGGAACTAAAAATTCGCGAAAAACTGGAACAACTGCGAACCCGCAACGAGACTTAATGGGTTGCTGAAAAAGTCCATCCCTGGGCTTTTTCATCGATGCAATCAGAAAACGCGGTTTCCTGATTGCTGCATTTTCAATCACTTACAGTGCTCGAAAATGTTGGCACATCCCTGTGTTAGCGGGAACTGATAAAAACTACGTTTTTCATCAGCCCTCTAACCTGCAAACTGACAGGTGGCCGCCTATAATGGCGCGCATTTTCCGCGACCTCTGTAACCATGCTCGATCCCAAACTGCTCCGAAATGACCCGCAAACCGTTGCCAAGTCGCTGGCACGACGGGGGTTTACCCTGGATGTTGATAACCTCGTCGAACTTGAGGAGCGGCGCAAAAACCTGCAAACGCGCACCGAAGAGTTGCAGGCACAGCGCAACAGCGAATCAAAAAAAATCGGCCAGGCCAAGGCCGCAGGCGAAAATATCGAACCCCTGAAAGCGGCCGTGGCCGGGTTGGGCGATGAACTCAACGCCGCCAAGGCCGAGCTGGAAGCGTTAATGGCCGAGCTGGACGAGTTGCGCTGGGGCCTGCCGAATTTGCCGCATGACTCCGTACCCGAAGGCCTGAGCGAAGACGAAAATCAGGAATTGCGTGTCTGGGGCGACCCGCGCCAATTCGATTTCGAAGTCCGCGACCATGTCGATCTGGGCGAGCGGCTGGCGATGATGGATTTCGACGCCGCCGCCAAAATTACCGGCGCACGCTTTGTCGTGTTGCGTGGGCCATTGGCCCGCCTGCACCGCGCCCTGATTCAATTCATGCTGGATACGCATACACGCGAACATGGCTACCAGGAAGTCTATGTGCCTTACATTGTGGATGCGCAAAGTCTGCGCGGCACCGGTCAACTGCCCAAATTTGGCGAGGATTTATTCCGCCTGAATGATCCGGAAGACTATTACCTGATTCCCACCGCTGAAGTGCCGGTGACCAATCTGGTGCGCGATAGCATTATCGAAGCCGAAAATTTACCGCAACGCTACGTTGCCCACACTCCGTGTTTTCGCGCTGAAGCCGGCGCACATGGTAAAGACACCCGCGGCATAATTCGCCAGCATCAATTTGAAAAAGTTGAGCTGGTACAGATAATAAAGCCAGCAACCTCATATGAAACATTAGAGTCGCTTACTGGCCATGCCGAGGCAATTCTGCAGGCACTGGAACTGCCTTATCGCGTGGTGAGCCTGTGCGCGGGGGATCTGGGGTTCTCCGCCGCCAAGACGCTGGATATCGAAGTCTGGGTGCCGAGCCAGAATACCTATCGCGAGATTTCTTCCTGCAGTAATTTCGAGGATTTCCAGGCCCGGCGCATGCAAGCCCGCTGGCGCGACCCCGACAGCGGCAAACCAGCGCTGGTGCATACCGTGAACGGCTCTGGCGTTGCGGTAGGCCGGGCGCTGGTGGCGTTGCTGGAAAACCACCAGCAGGCGGATGGGTCTATTACCATCCCGACTGCACTCAGGCCTTACCTTGCGGGCGAGGAAGTTATCTGCGCGGCTGATTGAATTAAAAGAATAGGGATGTTCACGCTGAATCAGGTCGTGGCTATGTCGCACTCTTTTATAAAAACACAGAGGCGCGCAGTGGCGCACAGAGGATTTTACTTGTCTTGAAACCGTTCCTCTGTGCGCCTCCGTGCGCCTCTGTGTTAATAATCGTATGTCTTGTATGTCTTCGAAGTTGACGCGGTTTTACGCGGCACCTGAGCCAGCGTTAGAACACTAACGGCACGGCAACAGCGGCCACAACTCTTGTAATAGTCGGCCGTGACTGGGGCCGGGGTGCGTCGATATCGCCTTTTCAATAATTTCAGCGGTTAAATGCGGCGCGAACATGCTGATCATCTCAACCATGTAACCGCGCAGGAATGTGCCGCGTCTGAAACCAATATGCGTGGTGCTCTGCTCGAATAGATGGCTGGCGTCCAGGCGGACCAGGTCGCTGTCCTCGGCCTCGTCGTAAGCCATATTCGCAATGATGCCTATGCCCAGGCCTAGTCGTACATAGGTTTTTATTACGTCGGCATCCACTGCAGTGAGCACTACATTCGGGGTTAAACCCTGGGCTGAGAATGCCTGGTCCAGTTGCGAGCGGCCGGTAAAACCAAAGGTGTATGTCACCAGCGGGTTGGCGGCTACATCTTTCAAGCGCAATTTTCCGGCTTGTGTCAGCGGGTGATCAGGCGGCACCAGCACGCAACGATTCCAGTGATAACAAGGCAGCATGATGAGTTCGTCAAAGTGCTCCATGGCTTCGGTGGCGATCGCGAAATCCACTTCGCCGGTGGCCGCCCAGCCCGCGATTTGCGGCGGTGATCCCTGGTTTAAATGCAACGCCACTTTGGGATAGCGCGCCTTGAATTTCTGAATGGTGGGCGGCAAGGCATAGCGTGCCTGGGTATGGGTGGTGCCGATGGCGAGTTCGCCACTATCGGCTTGCTGGAACTCCGAGGCCACGCGACGCACATTTTCGACTTCGTGCAATACCTGCGCGGCGGCCTCCAGAATGCGGGCACCGGCCGGGGTTACGCGGTCCAGGTGTTTGCCGTTGCGGGCGAAGATATCCACGCCCAGTTCGTCTTCCAGCAACCGGATTTGTTTGCTTATTCCCGGTTGTGATGTGTGCAGGTGTTCGGCCGCCTGAGTGATGTTCAGGTTATGTTTTGCGACTTCATGGATGTATAGCAACTGGCGTAATTTCATTGCGACCTTATATAAGAAAACATTCTTAAATTATACAAATATATTACTTTTTAATAAAAGGGCGAACTGCTATCTTGCCGCCTTCACCCATATAAGTCAGTCATGCTCATATTTTCTGCCGCAGGTTTATTCGTTGGTTTCGCCGTGGGGGTTACCGGCGTGGGCGGCGGGTCTTTGATGACACCGCTGCTAATCCTGCTGTTCGGCTTTTCTCCGGCAGTGGCGGTAGGTACAGACCTGTTATATGCCGCAGGCACTAAGGCGTTTGGCGTATGGCTGCATGGCCGCCAGCAAACCATAAACTGGCCCATTGTGCTGCGCCTGGCTTCGGGCAGTGTGCCGGCCTCATTGGTTACTGTCGCCTGGTTGCATTTCGTAGGGATTGACGACCAGATTGAACGGCTGATGACATTGACCCTGTGCATCGCCATTGTCGCCACCGCCATTCTCACTTTGATCAAACAACGCCTGGTGGCCGCAGGCAAAGGCGGCAAGGCGTCCGCGTTTCTACAGGCGCTGCACGGACGCTGGCAAGCACCCATTACCATCGCCGGCGGCCTGGTGCTGGGCGTACTGGTTACGATGTCCTCGGTGGGCGCGGGCGTGCTCGGCACCACCTTGTTGCTGCTGCTGTATCCGCGTTTGTCCGCTATCACTATTGTTGGTACGGATATCGCGCATGCCGTGCCGCTTACCTTAATCGCAGGCTTGGGACACATCAGTCTGGGCACGCCGGATTTTACGGTGCTGGGCTTTCTGCTGCTCGGTTCGCTGCCGGGCATCTGGCTGGGCACGCGTATCGGCTATCGCTTGCCTGAACATATGCTGCGGCCCATTATTGCGGTAATGCTCATAATTATCGGCGTTGTCATGTTTATTGATACCGTATCGGTCAGCATTTCTGGCTGATCTTGCATAGCCTTCCCATATTTCTGCGCGTGCGTGGGCGTACCGCGCTGGTAGTGGGCGGGGGTCGCCTGGCCGAGCGCCGGGTAGCCGCGTTGCTAGCTGCGGGTGCACGCGTCCAGCTGATTAGCGAAGAAATTACCGCTGAGCTGGCTGCACTGGCCGAACTGGCGACATCGTCGGTGGTGGCCCATTTCTCGCGGACTTTTCTGCCGGAAGATGTACAGGCTTGCACGCTGGTATTCGCGCTAAGTGATGAGCCTGGCGAAAATTCACAGGTGATTGCGGCGGCGCAGGCTCAAGGCATCTGGTGCAACAGTGATTCGGCACAGGAATCTGATTTCATGTTACCGGCGGTAGTGGATCGCTCACCGTTGCTAATTGCGCTATCCAGCGGTGGTGAATCGCCTGCGCTGACCCGGCTATTACGGGTGCGCCTGGAAGCCATGGTCCCAGCAGCCTACGGCCGTTTGGCGGCATTGATTGCACGCTATCGTGAACGCGTTGGCGAGGGGCGAAATCGTCAACAGCGACGTAAATTCTGGGACACCGTGCTGGCCGGTCCGGTGGCCGAACGTTTATTCGCCGGACGTGACGAAGAAGCAGCACAAGCGCTGGAAAAGCTGCTTGAATCAGACAACCTCGAAAGCCTGGCCGCAGGAGGTGAGGTGTATCTGGTGGGCGGTGGTCCCGGCGATCCCGACCTGCTCACCTTTCGTGCGCTCAGATTGATGCAACAAGCCGATGTCGTGCTTTACGACAGCCTGATCGCACCGGAAATCGTGGCACTGGTACGCAGCGAAGCCGAACGCATCCACGTGGGCAAACGCGCCAGCCGCCACACTTTGCCCCAAGGCGATATCAACCAGTTGATGATTGATCTGGCTAGGCAGGGCAAACGCGTGCTGCGACTGAAAGGCGGGGATCCCTTTGTGTTCGGACGCGGCGGCGAGGAAATCGCAGATCTGGCCGATGCCGGCATTGCCTTTCAGGTTGTGCCCGGTATTACTGCTGCCAATGGCTGCGCCGCCTACGCCGGTATTCCGCTAACCCACCGGGATTACGCGCAATCGGTGCAGTTTGTTACCGGCCACGTTAAACAGGGTGAACTGGAATTGGACTGGCCACGGTTAACGGCCGGCCAGCAAACCGTGGTGTTTTTTATGGGTCGCGGTGCGATCGCACAAATTTGCAGGCGCTTGATGGAGCATGGCTTGCCGACGGCGCATCCGGCGGCGCTGGTCATCGAGGGTACAACGCCGCGGCAACGGGTACTGGTGGGTGATCTCAGTACACTACCGGACCAAGTGTCGGCCCAGCAGATAACCGGGCCTAGCCTGTTGATTGTCGGTGAAGTGGTGCGTCTAAACGAAAAACTAGGCTGGTTTCTGCCACAGGGTTAGGCCCCGCGACGAGCACTGAGACATGCAAGACTTGGAGAATACGCTCTGCGCACGGCACGCTGTCGCACAAGAAATAAAAAAATCTCGCGCAAAGCCGCCAAGACGCAAAGTGAAGTTGCTAACGTTGTTTATTGAAACTCTTTTTAATCTTCGCGCTTTTGCGCCTTTGCGCGAGATTCTTGTTTTTAATCATGTGAGCGCATTCGTAGCCGGGAGTTTTCTAAGGCGTGGGCGCCTACCCGCGCGCAAGCGCAATCAGCACAATAATAAACAGCACGACGCCGCCAATGGGCAGTGCCAGCCCGAGCCAGTCCTTAGCGGTGCCTTTCGGGCTTTCCTTAGCCGCGCGATAGGCCGAGGGCCCGAAGAAAAACAGCAGCGCCAGAATCCCTACGCCGGTAAGAATTTGGCCCCACAGGGGAAGATCGCCTGCCATGTGTATGTCCTGGTTGCTAAACGAAGAACCCCGCCGAGCGGCGGGGTTCATTGAATAATCTAAACGCTAAGGCCTAACGTTCGCCGGCAAATGCGCCCAGGATGTGCAGCAGGCTAAGGAACAGGTTATAGAGTGCTACGAACAGGCTAACCGTGGCCAGGATGTAATTGGTTTCACCGCCGTTAATGATGCGGCTGGTTTGAAACAGAATCAGGCCTGACATCAGCAATACGAACACTCCCGATAGCGCCAGCGAGAACAGCGGAATCGGGAAGATCAGCATGGCGAACGAACCGACCACCGCCAGCAGGATGCCGACCATCAGGAAGCCCTGCAGGAAGTTGAAGTCTTTCTTGGTAGTCAGCGCATACGCCGACAGGCCGAGGAAGATCACGCCTGTGCCACCAAGCGCGAGCATCACAATCTGGCCACCGTTGCTGAATGTGGCGATGTAGGCGTTCAGAATCGGCCCGATTGAAAAGCCCATCAGTCCGGTAAACGCGAAAGTAAGCCACAGGCCGGTGGTACTTTCGGCGTAGCGGGGGATGGCGAACATCAAAATTCCGAACGACACCAGCAATGCGCCCAGTCCTGCCATTTGACTGACCTGCAAGGCCATGGCCAAACCGGCGGTTGCGGCGGAAAACAGCAGCGTCATCGCCAGCAACATATAGGTATTGCGTAGTACCTTGTTGGTGGCCAGTGCGGATTGCGTTTGCGTAGTCGCTGTATAGCGTTGGGTTTCCATCGACATCGTCCTCTTGGATGGTCATGAAGATAGCAGCAAGGATATCATTCCCTGCCAGCCACGTCAGACTCTGTTTACGTTACAACTAGGACAATCACATTGCGCATTTGGTTTCCCGTATTAATTGTTGCCGGCCTGCTGGTTTGGCAGCTTGGTGATTTTGACAATAGTAGCCAGCCACCGCCGGCCCATGCGGCGGCTGCGTCTTCAGGTTATCCGCAATCTATAGCTGCGGGTCCGGTATCCGTATTTGAAAACCACGGCTTTGTAGTCGGGTACTCAGAACAGCGCCGCGACCCGCTTTGGGTAGCATTTTCTCTGCGCCCTGTGTCCAGTGGCCGGCTGCCACCGCGCCCGCGTTTCGAGCGGGATCCGCGTAGCCAGGCCGGTGTAAATTACCGCGACTTGACCGGTAGCGGCTTTGACCGCGGGCACATGGCGCCCAATTACAGTATGGCTAAGCTTTATGGGGTGGAAGCCCAACGGCAAAGTTTTCTTATGACCAACGTCGTGCCCCAGCGCCCCAGACTGAACCAGTTACTGTGGCAGCGATTAGAAGAGGCAGAAATTGACAACATGGCAAGCCGCTGGCGTGAGCTGTGGGTTACCACCGGCCCGGTGTTTGACGATGATCGCGAAACCCTGAGCAGCGGAGTGGAAATCCCCGACATGTTTTACCGCCTGTGGCTGGATGAAACCGAAGACGGCGAGTTGCGCGCACTCGCCTTGCTCGTACCCCAGAACGTACGTGGCGATGAGCCTTTAAGCGACTTTCTGACCACGGTTGACCATATTGAAGCCCTTACCGGATTGGATTTTTATCCGCAGTTACCTGAGTCTGAGCAGGAGCGGCTCGAATCAGTGCGGGCGGACTTGCAGGCCTGGGAGTTCGCAGCCATTGCCTGTCAGCCCGCCCGTTACGGTGACAACTGGCAAGGCAAAAACGGCATTCGACTACAGTTTGATCGTTGCCATTAGCTGCGCATGGCGCCGACGCTGGAAAAGGTGGATACCAGATAAGGCACCATCATGGTCAGGCCCATCTTCAGGAGCATGGACTTGCTTATTTGTCCGGCCAGTAATTCGTCGCCGTGATTGATGAATATCAGGACAGGGCCCACGACCACCGCATAAAGACAGGCGCGTCTGATTACCGATCCTTCGGTGGCCAACGTCAGCCAATGCCGCAAACGCGATTGTGCGCACGCCCGCTGGTGCGGCATTATTCCTGAAACTCGGCGATACTTTCTGCGCCGTTGTTTTGCAATAACTGTTCTACCCGTAGTTCCGCGTTTTTCAATACCTGCTGGCAGTTGCGCGCGAGTTGTACGCCGCGTTCAAATTTCTTTAGCGAGTCTTCCAGACTAATGTCGCCGGTTTCAAGCTGCTCGACCAGGTTCTCGAGCTCGCTCAGGGATTTTTCGAAATCAGCGAGTGTGGCCTCGGGTGGGGTGGTTTTTTTTTGCGCCATGGGTCTCTCACAAACGGACAAGGGCGCCAGTTTACCTGCTGACAGGTCAGGCGTCAGGCCCCGGGTCTTGCCTGGCGGCCAGCCTTGGCTTAACGTGCCGCGGCACAAGTAACCCTCTTTAGTTCATAGCGTGTCTGTTACCGAGGAATAGATGGCCACAAGCAAATACGATGCCGCTGATATTGAAGTGCTCTCGGGCCTGGACCCGGTACGCAAGCGCCCTGGCATGTTCACCGATACCGCGCGGCCCAATCATATGGCGCAAGAGGTTATCGACAACAGCGTGGATGAAGCCCTGGCCGGCCACGCCAAACGCATCGATGTGGTGGTATACGCCGATGGTTCGTTGTCTGTGCAGGACGATGGCCGTGGCATGCCGGTGGATATGCATCCGGAACTGGGCGTTCCCGGCATTGAACTGATATTGACGCGCCTGCACGCTGGCGGAAAGTTTTCACACAAGCAGTATCGTTTTGCCGGCGGCCTGCACGGGGTGGGCGTGTCCGTGGTAAACGCCTTGTCGCAGCGTCTGGAGGCCCGCGTCTGGCGCGGTGGCAGCGAGTATTTAATGACGTTTGCCGGTGGCGAAATAGACCAGAATCTCGAAGAGGTCGGCAGCGCCGCAAAGTCCAAAACCGGCACCTTGTTGCGGTTCTGGCCGGATGGCGGGTATTTCGACAGTCCGAAATTCGCCTTGCCCCGACTCAAACACTTGCTGCGTGCCAAAGCGGTGCTGTGCCCCGGGCTGGTTGTCAGTTTCAGTGACGAGGCAACGGGCGGAAACGAAACCTGGCAATACGAAAAAGGCCTGGCTGAATATCTGAATGACGCACTGGACGGCCAACAAACCCTGCCCGAAGAGCCGTTTAATGGCAGCCTGGAATCCGAACGTGAAGCTGTGGACTGGTCCCTGCTGTGGCTCACAGAGGGCGGCGAGGGCATTACGGAAAGCTATGTAAACCTCATACCTACCCCCGCAGGCGGGACTCACGTCAATGGTCTCAGAGCGGGCCTGACAGAAGCCATTCGTGAATTTTGCGAATTCAGGCACCTGCTGCCGCGCGGCGTAAAAATCGCACCGGAAGACGTTTGGGAAGGCTGTAATTACGTACTTTCAGTAAAGCTGGCCGATCCACAGTTTGTCGGCCAGACCAAGGAGCGCTTGTCCTCGCGCGCAGTGGCGACGTTCGTGTCCGGAGTAGTCACGGATGCCTTCAGCCTGTGGCTGAATCAGCACGCCGATATCGGTGAAGCAATAGCGCAATGGGTCATTGCGAACGCCAACCAGCGTACCAAAAGCGCGAAAAAAGTCACCCGCAAGAAAGTGGTATCCGGCCCGGCGTTACCGGGTAAATTAACTGACTGTGTCTCGGATGACCCGGCCCGCACGGAGTTGTTTCTGGTGGAGGGCGACTCCGCCGGCGGCTCGGCAAAGCAGGCGCGGGATCGTAACTTCCAGGCCGTGATGCCACTGCGCGGCAAAATTCTCAACGCCTGGGAAGTCGATGCCGGCGACATTCTTGCCTCCAACGAAATTCACGACATCACCGTGGCTGTTGGCGTGGACCCCGGCGCGCTGGATTTACGCAAGCTGCGCTACGGCAAGATTTGCATTCTGGCGGACGCAGACTCCGACGGCCTGCATATCGCCACTTTATTATGCGCGCTGTTCCTGAAGCACTTCCGGCCATTGGTGGAGCAGGGCCACGTATTCGTCGCGATGCCGCCGCTGTATCGTATCGATGTGGGCAAGGATGTGTTCTATGCGCTCGATAATGAGGAAAAAGACGGCACCCTGGGCCGCATACGTGCGGAAAAGCGCAAGGGCAAAATTAGCGTTACCCGCTTCAAGGGCCTCGGCGAAATGAGCGCGCTGCAACTGCGCGAAACCACCATGTCCCCGGAAACACGCCGCCTGGTGCGGTTAACCCTGGACGACGCGGATGTCGATGAACTGATGGATATGCTGCTGGCCAAAAAACGCGCGGGTGATCGCCGCGACTGGCTGGAAACCAAGGGTCATGAAGCCGAGGTGTAAAACACGGCGGTGTCAGGGTTGCATCGGCTTGGGTCAGCTTAGCTGCTGTTGGCGACAACCCGTTTCGTCGCAAACCAGAACGCCGCCCTGGTTATCGTGCCAGTCCGGCAGTACAAAACGCTCGCCGCGCGCATGACCCAGGTCAACATCGTGCACTTGCGGGCGATGCGTATGGCCGTGGATCAGGCGCATGGCGCCGTGCTGGTGCATGAATTCACGCACGGCGTTTTCGTTAACATCCATGATTTCGTCAGACAGGTTGCGCGTATTGGATTTACTCCGCGCGCGCGCCCCGCGGGCAATCTGGCGGCGAACAAACTTGGGTAATTTGAGCATGCGCCGGTGCCACGCGGGGTCGCTGTATCTGGCCCGGAATTTCTGCTGTTCAATATCGTCTGTGCACAGCACATCGCCGTGCGTCAGCAGGGTGGGGGTGCCGTACTGGTCGATCAGAAGAGGATCGACCAGGATTCGCAAACCGGCTGCGCGTGCGAATGCCGGGCCCACTGCAAAATCACGGTTTCCGCGCATGAAAAAAACACGCACGCCTGACACGGAAAGCGTATGCAGCGCGTTTACGCTTTCAATATGTTCGGCTAATGAGCCGTCGTCGCCTATCCAGTATTCAAACAGGTCGCCGAGTATGTAAAGCGCCTGCGCCTCGCGTGCAAAACCGTTCAGGTAGCGGTGGAAAACTGCTACCAGGTCTGGCCGCGAGGGCTGTAGATGCAGGTCGGCGATGAAGTGCGTTGCCACGGGCTAGTGCCCTGTCCGATTAAACCGTTTAATTATTTCGGCGCTTTTTCGCGTCTGGCGGCGTCGCGGATCGTCGCAATAGCTACGGCCCTTAAATATTGCTGGGCTCCTCACCGCGCCTTGCCCGAGCATCGCGAGCTGAGCTTCGCGAACACGAAAAATCACTCGAACTTTCTTCAACTTATTAACCGGACAGGACACTAGGCTTTACTTCACAACCTCGGCACTTTCGATAACGGCGGTTTCCTGCGGTACTTCAGACGGGAAGGGGCCGGCGGGGCCGGTCTGTATCGCGGCAATTTTATCAACCACGTCCATGCCTTCCACCACTTTGCCGTATACGGCATAGCCCCACTGGCCATTGCGGTAATTCAGGGACGCATTATCGGAAAGGTTAATGAAGAACTGGGTGCTAGCTGAATGTGGATCGCTGGTGCGCGCCATGGACAGGGTGCCGCGATCGTTATCGAGCTCGTTGTCTGATTCGTTCTGGATCGGCGCTTTGGTTTGCTTGCGCTCATAATCTTCGGTGAAGCCGCCGCCCTGAATAACAAACCCGGGAATCACGCGGTGGAAAATCACCCCGTCGTAAAAGCCATCCTCAACATAGCTTTTGAAGTTTTCGACCGTTTTCGGCGCATTGCCATCGAATAATTCGATTTTTATGTCGCCAAGATTTGTGTGCATTACAACCATGGGTGCCTCGATTTGAGCCTGGCCGGCAAACGGCAGGCAAGCTAGTGCCAGAGTGGCAAGAAGGGGTCTAAATTTCATCAGGCCACCTCGGAATGTGACTGTTGGGGAATTTCCGCAAGTGCGGCGTGTATAACTTCACATCCCGCGCCCGGTTTGCGCGCGCGCGTGCTAAGCACCTGCCGCCAGCGGCGTCCGCCGGGCTGGGCATGGAACAGGCCAAGAATGTGACGCGTGATGGTAGGCAGTGTGTCGCCGGCGCGCAAGCGTTCTTCGGTGTAGGGCAAGAATGCTTCAACTACTTCGTGGCGGCTGCGCGCGGGGCGGGAATCGTTGTAAAACTGCGCGTCCACGTCCGCCAGAAGATAGGGATTACGGTAAGCCGCGCGGCCGAGCATAACGCCATCTACGTGCTGGCTATGTGCTTTTGCGCTGGCCAGTTCTTCAATGCCGCCGTTGATCAGAATTTTCAGTTGC
>JBDNIO010000075.1:0-3928 GCA_041688215.1 Salinisphaeraceae bacterium
AATCCACCACGCAAAAGCGCCGCCGGCAAACACCAGCACCGCGACGTTAAAACCCACGATATAGCCCACCGCGAGTAATGCCGGCGACAGATTGCTGCCTATGTAGGCAATACCCTGCCCGGCCTGTGCGGCGATTTCGGCACTGCCCTGCCACAGGCGCAAACCACTCTCGGCCAGCTTGGCAATGGCACCTACAGCCGCGCCGATGAACAAGGCACCCAACCCGACCGCAGCCTGCCCATGGCCTGCACGCAAGACTTCCGCCGTGGCCGTGCCTTCCGGGAACGGCAAATCCAGATCGTCGATCAGGGCGCGCCGTAACGGTACGGTAAGCAGCACTCCAAGCAGCCCGCCCACGCCGCAGATAAACATGACCCAGAGGTACTGAAAATCATCCCAGTAGCCCAACAGTATGAGTGCCGGCAGGGTGAAAATTGCGCCCGCGGCAATCGACTCACCCGCGCTGGCTGCGGTTTGCACAATGTTGTTTTCCAGGATCGTGCTATTGCGAAAAAGGCGCAATAGGGCCATGGACACCACAGCCGCGGGTATCGAGGCCGACACCGTCAAGCCGGCAAATAACCCCAGATAGGCATTGGCGCCGGCCAATACCATCGCTAAGACCATGCCCAGAATCAGGGCGCGCGCAGAGAGTTGTCGGGACATGGTAAAACTCGTTCAGGCTGAACTTGTGGGTGCAGGGATAGTCTGTGGAGTTTACGACAGTCCCTACTTGACTGCTAAGCTTGCCGCCTTGTTCACTGGAGTACTCCATGCCCGTATCGCGTTTTTTTCTTTTTGTATTTACCTGCCTGCTGCTTTTGGTGGCCTGCGATCCGCAATCCGGCAACCAGCCCGGGACTGAAAACCTGGCCAAGCAGCAGCCCCCCGCGGCGCAACCCAAAGCGCCGGCCGACAAATCTGATAATAGCGCCAAATCCGACGACAAACGCATCCCGGATGTAGACATACCCTTCACAAAATTTGTGCTCGATAACGGCCTGACCTTGATTGTGCATGAAGACCACAAAACCCAGATTGTGGCCGTAAACATGTGGTACCACGTGGGTTCCAAGGACGAAGGCCCCGCACAAACCGGGTTCGCGCATCTGTTTGAACATCTGATGTTCCAGGGCAGCGAAAACTGGTCGGGCGAATACTTTGAACCGTTTGAACGCGCTGGCGCCACCGGCATGAACGGTACCACCAGCAACGACCGCACCAATTATTTCGCCAACGTACCCACGCCTGCGCTGGACATGGCGCTGTGGATGGAATCCGACCGCATGGGGCATTTCCTGGGCGCCATCGACCAGGCCCGTCTGGACGAACAGCGCGAAGTGGTCATCAACGAAAAGAAACAGCGCGCCAACCAGCCCTACGGCGAAGCCTGGGAGTTATTGCCGCCCAATACCTATCCCGACAGCCACCCCTATTCCTGGTCCACGATTGGCTCCATAAATGACCTGAAGGCCGCCACAGTTGAGGATGTGCAGGCCTGGTTCAAGCAGTATTACGGGCCGACGAATGCCGTGCTGGTTATTGCGGGCGACATAACGCCGGAAGTAGCCAAGAAGAAGGTCGAGCATTACTTCGGCGAAATCCCGGCAGGTCCCGCACTGGAACAGCAGCGCGAATGGATTGCGCCGATGACCGGCGAGCACCGCCAGAGCATGCAAGACAACGTGCCCCAGGCGCGCATATACAAAGTCTGGAACGTGCCGGCGGATGGCGCCGACGATACCGCCCGGCTCGAGCTGGTGTCCGAACTGCTGAGCGGCTCAAAAACAAGCCGGTTATTCAAGCGTCTGGTATATGCAGACCAGATTGCCACCGACGTATCCGCCAGCATCTGGGGCAAGGAAATCGGTTCGCAGTTTCTGGTCTGGGCGACCGCGCGCCCGGGCGCGGACCTGAAAGAAGTCGAGGCAGTGCTGGATGAGGAAATAGCCCGCTTCCTGGAAGCAGGCCCAACGGCGGATGAACTCAAACGCGCCAAGACCAGCATTGCTGCCAGCTTTCTGCGCGGCACGGAAAATATCGGCGGGTTCGGCGGCAAGTCGGACATTCTCGCCCAGGGCGAAGTGTTTCAGGACGATCCGGCCGCCTATAAAAGCTATTTGCAGGTCTTGCGCCAGGCCAACCCCAACGCGGTGCGCAACACCGCGCGCAAGTGGCTCGACGATGGCGTTTACGTACTGGAGGTCGAGCCCTTCGGCAAGCATGAAACCCACAAGACCGATGTAGACCGCTCGCAACTGCCCGACATCGGCGAGGCGCCGGACCTGAACCTGCCGGAACTGCAACACGCCAAACTCGAAAACGGCCTGGAGATTCGCCTGGCCGAACGCCACGAAGCCCCGGTGGTGCAGTTCCGGCTAGTGATGGATGCTGGCTACGCCGCCGACCCACAAGACGCGGCCGGCACCGCCAGCCTGACCCTGGCCATGCTCGATGAGGGCACCAAACGCCGCAGCGCGCTGGAAATCAGCGCCCAGGCTGACAGCCTGGGCGCGCAGATTTCCAGCGGCTCGTCGCTGGACAGCTCTGCCATCAGCCTGTCCGCAATCAGCAGCCTCACCGACGAATCCCTGGATTTATACGCCGATATTGTGCGTAACCCCGCCTTCCCGGAAAAAGAACTGGCACGGCTTAAAAAACAGCGCCTGGCGCAAATCCAGCAGGAAAAGGCCAGCCCCACCAGTCTGGCCCTGCGTGTATTCGGGCCCCTGCTGTATGGCGAAAAACATGCCTATGGCATTCCGCTAACCGGCAGTGGCACCGAGGAAGTTGTAGAAAAACTCACCGTCGCCGATCTGCGCGAATTCCACAAAAAATGGATCCGGCCCGACAACGCCACCCTGGTGGTGGTGGGCGACATCAGCATGGACAAGCTCAAACCGCTGGTGAAAAAACATTTTGCTGACTGGCAGGCCGACGACAACAAGTTACCGCAGAAACGCTTGCCAACGCTTGAAAACCCACAAGGCCAGCGTATTTACCTACTGGACCGGCCTGGATCGCAGGCAACCATCATTGCCGGTAATCTGGCGCCGCCCAAAGCCGATCCGGAAAATATCGCCATGGTCACCCTGAACTCAATCCTGGGCGGAGCTTTCAACTCGCGCATCAACCTTAATCTGCGCGAGGAAAAACGCTGGTCTTACGGCGCCCGCAGTTTATTGATGGACGCCAAGGCGCAACAACCGTTTATTGCCTACGCCTCGGTTCAAACCGATAAAACGGCTGCTTCCATGCAGGAAATGCTGGCCGAGATTCGCGGCATAACCGGCGAGCAGCCACCTACACAAAAGGAACTTGCCGACGCGCAGGATAATCTGACCCGCAAATTACCCGGCGAAAACGAAACCTCCGGCGCCATTGCCGGCACCTTGTCGGAGTCTGTGGTATTCGACCTACCGGAAAACTATTATGAGACTTATGTAACGCGGGTTCGCGGGCTCGACATCCCCGCGCTTGAGTCCGCCGCGCAGAACATGCTGGACGCGGATGGGCTAACCTGGGTTGTTGTCGGGGATCTGGACAGCATCGAGGCAAGTGTGCGCAAACTTGACTGGGGGCCGGTTGAAGTACTGGAAAACAATGACTAAAACATTTGCTATCCCATTGGCCGCGCTGCTAGCCTGGAGCCTGTCGGCCCAGGCCGGCGTAGTGCGCGAAGACATAATTTTCCTGGCCGGGGATGGTCAGCATTTTACCGCCTACAAGACCCTGCGCTCGGACCTGGCCAAGCGCCAGGTCACGCTCGATGCCAATGAGCGCAAGGACGACCTGCTTTACTTTCACCCAGATGACTTTACCGCCAGCAAGGTGAAGGGGCGCAGCGTGCTGTCTTTTGATAATGGCAGTTACGCGCTGATGCGGGCGGGCAGGTTTTCCGACAAGAAACTCAAGCAACAAAAGGATG
>JBDNIO010000076.1:0-16076 GCA_041688215.1 Salinisphaeraceae bacterium
GCTGCTTTGCCGTGGCGAACCATCTCCACTAAATCGTTACGCTCTTGCTCAGTAAGTCGTACGCTGTATTTCTTTTCCATTGCATTTCCTCATGGTACTAACACAATATGAGAATCTACAAAATCAATTTAAATTTCGCCCCATCGCGCAGACCCCGCGGCAAGCCACGGGGAATTTTTGGGGTTAATATTAGGCAATATCAGATTGAAAGAGTACTAGTGGAGTGCGTCATTCTGTTTAGACCTTATACAGCCAAAAAAAAACGAAAAGTCGTCATTGCGAGGAAGCCCGAGCGAAGCGAGCTGAACGCAGTGAACCTAACGGGGCTGACGCGGCAATCCAGTAGCGAGCCGCATAACTTACAACGACTCCGGCACTAGATTGCCGCGCTTCGCTCGCAATGACAGGTTCTCGGACTCATCAACGCTTAAGTAGCGTTAAATCCAACGCACTACACTAGTTATTGTCGCCGTCAAACGCGTCGTCGATTTCTTCGCCGGCGTTTTCAGCGGCGCCGTCGTTATCGAATATGTCCTTGGTTTCCTCTACAGCGTTATCAATTGCTTCGCCGGTTTCTTCAGCGGCGTTGTCCATTTTTTCGCCGGCATGTTCGGCCGCGCCGTCATCGCCGCAACCTGTGATCGCCAGGCCGGTAAAGCCGACTGCAAAAACCATTAACAGAATGTTCATATACTTGCGCATAGTGCTTCCTTCTCTGATCTCTTTATGTACGCGACACTACGCCGCGCGCCCTTTTCCCTCGTTAGCCGAGGTCATAATATGGAGGCGAGCGGAAGCATTTCAAGTTTATTACTTCCAGGTACGATTGTATATTTCAATAAACATAAGTAATAACAAGTAGATACAGTAAACCATGTCGACGATGGGCAGCACCGCGGAATAGAAAAAATCCGGACTGCTCAGGTCGGTATGCGTAATGGCCCAGTAGCCCAGATAGATCAACACGCCGTTGATTAGAATGTAGGCCATTCTCATTTGCCAAGGCTCATTTATTAGGGCTCATGCGTTCAGCCGCGCACGCAGGTTTTTAACCGCGTGGCGCACGTTAAACCCGAAGATCACGGAGATAACCGGCTCGAGCATCCGACCGTTGCTCGTGAGCAGGCGGATATCGGTGAAATAGGTCACTTCGCTACCGCTATCTGTTGCCCGCACATCGATGCGATCATAAGCGGTGAAACCGTCGCCCGCGCCTTCCAGGATTGCATACGCGCTGGCGTATTCGGTGCATTGGTATTGCATTGTGGACTCGCTGCCAAACAGGCTCATGCGGATGTCGTAACGCGCGCCGGAGCCCGGCCCCTGGCCGTGGGTTTGCGTAGCTGTTTGCACGCTCGGCTCCCACTCGGTCAGGGTGCGGAAATCAGCGATGTAAGCCAGCGCGGTTTCGACATTGGCTTTAACGTTAAACGTCTTTTTATATTGCATGTGTGGTGTTTGTCTCCAGCCCTGACCACACTTTACCGAAAAATTCTGCGTAAGACGAAGAACCAACAGTGCATACTTTCCAGCGCTGGCTGGCTATGGCATTGTCTGCACAGGCTGCGGCCGGGGTGGCCGGGCACAAATCAGATCAGGGAGAAGCTATGGATATTACGATCAACTTCGCGAACATGAGCGCGCTGCTTTCTTTGGGCGCAGGTATTGCCATTCTGCTGGTGCCGCGACTGCTGAACTATATTGTCGCCGGCTATTTGATCGTGGTTGGAATACTGGGGCTGATTTCTTAAGACCTGCTAAAGCATTCCAGCCTGCAATTTGGCCGCGTCGGACATCATTTCCATCGTCCACGGCGGGTCGAATACAAACTCGACATTAACCTCAGCCATGGTCGGAATCGCACGCACGCGGCTGCGCACGTCTTCAACCAGAACATCGCCCATGCCACAGCCGGGGGCGGTCAGGGTCATATCGATATTGGCCTTGCGCGCGTTCGGGTCACTGTGGTCGAATTCGCAGAGGTAGATCAGGCCCAGATCAACAACATTGATGGGGATTTCCGGGTCGTAGACCGCGGCGAGCTGCTCCCACACCAGAGTTTCCACCGCGTCGTCACCCGCGCCTTCGGACAGGGTGATCTTGTCGGGAGGCTCCTGGCCGATGGTGTCGGCATCCTCGCCGGCGATGCGCACCAAATTGCCGGCAATGTAGAGCGTAAAACTGCCGCCCAGGGCCTGGGTAATGGTGGCGTGCGTACCGGCCGGAATTTTAATCGCATCGCCGGCGGGGATTGATACCGCTTCGCAATCACGACTGAAGGTAACCGGTTCGTTGTTTGGCGTATGCATACTAGCTCGCTAATCGAAAATCTGTTGTTTGATCCAGCATTGTATCAAGTATAAGCCTTGGATGTTTTCGTCGGCACATCGTTCCTGCTGCGGCTTCCTGCCACTCAAATCTCTGCTAACCTTCACCCATGCGAAAATCCCTGCTGCTGATTGCGCACGGCAGTCGCCGCGGCGCATCGAATGACGAAATCCGGCAACTCACCGAGCGCCTGCGCGCTCTGGGCGGCGACCAGTATCATCAGATTGAATGCGCCTTTCTGGAGCTGGCCGAGCCTTCCATTCCCGATGGCATCGAGGTCTTGATTCACAACGGCGCAGAACAGGTGCAGGTTCTGCCCTACTTTCTGGCGGCGGGCCGCCATATTGTTGAAGACATACCGGCACAGGTCGATATAAAACGCCGCGAGTACCCGCAGATTCCAATTCACATAGCGCCCTATCTGGGCACGTCAGATGACATTCCAGCGCTGTTACTCTCGCTGGTGCAATCTGTTGAGGAGCAAACATGATTTCCGCCAAGTCACCCTACGAGAAAAACAAGGTCGAGGTGCTCGACCGGCAGATGGCCTACGTCGAAGCCGGGCATGGCGACCCGATCGTATTCCTGCACGGTAATCCCACGTCCTCGTATTTATGGCGCAACGTCATGCCGCACGTGGAGAACGCCGGGCGCTGCATCGCACCGGATCTGATCGGCATGGGCGATTCCGACAAACTGACCTCGACTGGGCCGCAAGCCTATACCTTTGTCCAGCATCGCAAATACCTGGACGAACTGCTCGACCGCCTGGCCGTGAACAAACGCGTGATTCTGGTAATTCACGACTGGGGCTCAGGCCTGGGTTTTGACTGGGCGAATCGCAACCGCGACAAGGTGCAGGGTATTTGTTACATGGAAGCCATCGTGCAACCGGTCACCTGGGACGACTGGCCGGATTCGGCCACCGATATTTTCAAGGCCATGCGCTCGTCCGCGGGCGAAGAAATGGTGCTCGAGAAAAACGTCTTCATCGAACGCATCCTGCCCGCGTCAATCCTGCGCGATTTCGCCGAAGAAGAGATGAACGAGTACCGCCGGCCTTACCTTAAAGGCGGTGAAAACCGTCGGCCCACATTAACCTGGCCGCGCCAGATACCGCTGGACGGCGAGCCCGCGGATGTGACTAAAATTGTGCAGGACTACGGCCAGTGGCTGGCCGAAGACGCCAGCGTTCCCAAGCTGTTCATCAACGCCGACCCCGGCACCATCTTGATCGGCAAGCAGCGCGATTTTTGCCGCAGCTGGCCCAATCAGGACGAGGTCACCGTAAAGGGCATGCATTTCATCCAGGAAGATTCGCCTGATGAAATCGGCAAGGCCCTGTCCGCATTCGTTTCGCGTTTACGCGGCTGATAAGCATGCAGAAAATTTCTGGCTAATATCCGGCACTGCCCGCGGGTAGGTGCGGGTAGTTATCGGGTAGTCTTTGCGTGGCAAGGCTTAGTAGTGCTTAAACTGCGCTAGACTCGGACGCCACGGTGCCTGGGCACCGCCTGCCGGGGCTGTTTCGTGAGATTGGCGGACCCGGCAGGATGGTTTGAGCAATCGCACGGTGAGCAGGATCTGGATGTAATGAACATATACGTAGGCAATTTGTCCTGGAATTCGACCGAAGAAGGATTACAGGCAGCATTTGAGGCGTTTGGCGAGGTAACTTCCGCCAGTATTGTCAGCGACCGCGAAACCGGTCGTTCGCGCGGCTTTGGTTTCGTGGAAATGAGCGACGACGACGCCGCCAAAAAAGCCATCGAGGCCCTGAATGATCAGGACATGGACGGCCGCACGCTACGCGTGAATGAAGCACGTCCGCGGGAAAACAATACCCGCGGCCCACGCGGGCCGCGCCGCTACTAAGCTAATCCAGGCCTTGCCCGGCCGTTGTTGGCCGGGTTGGCGCTTGAATCTGTCCATATAAAGCGCCCGTCGCGAGCGCTTTGCCGGCTTTTTGCGGCCAACTTCCAATGCTTGGCTCTGGCTAGCTATTTCAGTCGCCCGCCCTGTGTTTAAGTTTTCAGGTCGGCGCGAACGGTGCACTCTCAGCCGGTTCGCTGGGGCGGTTCACTGCTGCGGGGTTCAGGCGATTGGCACCGTCCACCGCGGCGAACTCGGTAGTCCAGGGGATTATTAGGGTCGCGAGCTAACAACCAGATTTACTGCCCCGGGCTGACTTCACGGATGAATACCTCAGCGGGAAAGCCCAGGTCGGTCTCTGGCAGACGCACCAGGCGTTTGAGTACAAAATCAAACAGCAGCGGGTTAAAGCGGTAAATCTCGCGCAGGTCAGGCACCTGTTCCTGGGTGATAAACCCGCTTTTTTTCAGCTCTTTCAAGTTGACTACGGTATTGATTGCCAGCAGTGGGTAATCGCTGGAATAGAGCAGGTGGCTGAATGTCTGCGGACTCTGCAGCATCGCATTAAGTGCTTCGGGCACCGCTTTTTTGTGCGTCAGCCCGGCGATATCGCCGTACAGGTTTTCGGCATAATCGGAATCGCTAAGCAGCTGCATGAACCACTCGTAGCCGGGCCGCGGCTGGGCGTCGGCGTCTTGTGGATTGCTAAACAGGCGGGTGCCAGCACAATCCGCCATGACTACGGTTACGCCCATCTCCAGTGCGCGCCGGTAGCGCAGGGGGTTGCCGTATTCGGGCGTATCACTACCCATGGTGCGCATCTCGCCCGTGCCGGCAAGCAGGACCATGTTGTTGTCGATCAGGGTTTGATAATAATTCTCGATCCGCTTGTCTGCCGGATCAATGCCTTGCACCGTCGGCAACCATTTAACGACTTTAACACCGCGTTTGGCCCATTTCTCCAGGGCTTCTATGGCGTCCTTGCGGTACGGATGCACGGATACCACCGGCGTAAAGCGTTGCGGATATTGCTCGGCCAGATGCCAGACGTAGTCGTTATCCACATAAAACGCGGTCTGCTCCGGCTGCGCGTCACCCGCGCGGTTATAGCGTTGATCCAGCGCTGCCAGCGCAAGCCGATGCCTGCGCGGCAACGCACGTGCCTGGCGCAACAGGCGCCCCAGATATAAATCATCTGCATGCTGCGCGTCATCAATGCCTGCCGCGCTGAACAGTACGCGGCTACGAAACCGTGTGCGCGGGAACCACCAGCTCAAAAATTCGGTATTGATATAGCTGTCGTTGGAAAAATCCTCGCCACTGCGCTGGCCTGACGAAAGTAGCTGCACATGACGATCAACCACCTCGGTATTGTCCGGCAGGCCCTCATAGGCTTTTTCAACCAGTGCCTGCGCGGATTCCGACATCAGCCATTCAGCGTCTTCCGGCGGATATTCCCAGGCGCCACCCAGATGGTTAATCAGGCCATTGAGCGCCTGGGGCACCAGCACCACCGCGCTTATCAGGCACAATCCCGCCAGCACAATAATCAGTTTGTTTTTCGACATTCCAACCTTTGGCAAAGCTGACACCTCGCACTATACCGCAGCGCGCCCACTATTCCGGCATAACGATAACTTGCTAGGATTAAGCCAAGCTCAGATGAGGAATAAGCGTGGACAATCACACATTGCTGTATTCGATCGCGCTGATATTTTCCGGTGCTGCCGCGTTGGCTACGCTGGCCATGTTCGCGCGCCAATCCCTGCTGGTGGTGTATATCCTGATGGGCATTCTGCTGGGCGCGGTCGGACCCGAGTGGGCCTCGAACCCCGACATCATCCACGAAATCGCCAGCTTCGGCATCATCTTCCTGCTGTTCTTGCTGGGGCTATCGATGCACCCGCAAAAACTGCTCACGAGCCTGAAAAGCGCTCTGATGCTCACCTGTGTGTCGTCCATCGTATTTTTCCTGGCCGCCGCTGGCGTGGCCCGCGCCTTCGGCATGAACTGGATAGATTGCCTCGTGATCGGTGTGGCCATGGTGTTTTCCTCCACTATTGTTGGATTAAAGCTGCTACCGAGTTCCGAGCTGTATCGGCAGCGCACGGGTGAAATCATCATCAGCGTGCTCCTGCTGCAGGACCTGATCGCCATAGTGGTACTGCTGATGCTGGAAAGCCGCGGTGTGGATGCCTATGACCTGGGCCTGTTGCTGCTGTCCCTGCCGGGGCTAATCCTGATTGCCTTCCTGACCGAACGTTATTTACTGGATCCGCTCATCCACCGTTTCGACGCCATTCAGGAATATGTTTTTCTCGTCGCGTTGGGCTGGTGCCTTGGTTTTTCGGTATTGGCAGAGTCGGTGGGCCTGTCCGCCGAAGTCGGCGCCTTTATCGCCGGGGTTGCGCTGGCGGCCTCGGCCAGCACCCGCTTCATCGCTCGGCGGCTGGCACCCTTGCGCGATTTTTTTCTAATCCTCTTCTTCTTCGCAGTCGGCGCGGATCTGGACCTGGAGAACCTCGCCACCACCTGGGCGCCGGCACTGGGCATCGCCGCTTTCATGCTGCTGATCAAACCCTGGCTATTCGGCGAACTGCTGACCCGCGCCGGTGATGACGCGGAAATTTCCCGCGAGGTCGGCCTGCGCCTGGGCCAGGCCAGCGAGTTCTCGCTACTGGTCGGATTTCTTGCGGTAGAAAACGCGGTGATTACCGAGGGCGCCGGTGCGATTATTCACCTGGCTACGGTTGCGACTTTCATTGGCTCGTCCTATCTCGTCAACCGACATCTGATCACCCCAAGCAACCCGGTGCGCGCCGGAGAGAGCAATACAGATTAAGCAGGCGCGGGTGCTTGGGCGCGCGCAAAGTCATCAGCATAGTGACACGCCACTCGGCTCATACCCTGGATATCACGCAAGTGGGGCACTTTGTGTGCGCAATCATTCTGCGCCCAAGGGCAGCGTGTGCGAAACACGCAGCCAGTAGGTGGGTCTGCAGGTGATGGCAAATCGCCTTCGAGTGCAATTCGCTTACGATTGCGCTCGAAGTTTGGATCAGGACGCGGCACAGCTGACAATAGCGCACGAGTGTAGGGATGCACCGGCTTAGCGAACAGGTTTTCGCTGCTCGCCGCCTCCATGACGCGGCCCAGATACATCACCATCACCCGGTCGCTGATTTCGCGCACCACCGCCAGATCGTGGGCGATAAACAGAATGGCGATATTGAATTCGGCCTGCAGTTCGGCCAGCAAATCCAGCACCTGCGCCTGCACGGAAACATCGAGCGCGCTCACCGGTTCGTCGCAGACCAGCACCTTGGGCTCGACTACAAGTGCACGTGCAATGCCGACGCGCTGGCACTGTCCGCCGGAGAATTCATGCGGGTAGCGGTTCACAATGGCCGCGGATAAGCCGACTCGCTCCAGCATGGAAGTTACCTTTTCCCAGCGCTGTTGCTTGTTCATATCCGGAAACAGATTACGCAGCGGTTCCGCTACGATTTCACCAATGGTCATGCGTGGATTCAGGCTTGCCAGCGGGTCCTGAAACACCATCTGTATTTCACGCCGCAACTTGCGCCAGCCGTTGCTGTCCAAGTGGGTAACATCTTGATCAGCCAACATAATGCCCCCCGATGTCACCGTTTGCAGGCCGGTTATTGCGCGCGCCAGAGTAGATTTGCCGCAGCCAGATTCACCCACTACGCCCAACGTCTGGCCCGGCCACAGATCCAGGTTTACACCGTCCACCGCTTTCAGCGCGCCGGCTTCCTGCCAGGGCCAGTTACCCGGTAAGGGGAAATGCACCTTGAGTTGGCGTACCAATAATAATGGCTGAGTCATACAACGCTCACACAGGGCCGATACCCTGCATAATAACCCCTGCGCCTGCGCACGGTGCAAATGCGCCTCGCTGACTGGAAACCTTTGAATTCTTTACTCTCTAAACTCAAACCATCGACTGCGGGCAGCACAGAGCAGTGCCTGCGTCTGCTCAGCTTCAATATGCAGGTGGGCATAGGCACCCGCCGCTATCGCGATTATGTGACCCGCGGCTGGCGCAATCTGTTGCCGAGTTTACAGGTGGAGGAAAACCTGGGCCGGATTGCCGAGATGGTAACCGATTACGACATCGTTGCCTTGCAGGAAATCGACGCCGGCAGCCGGCGCAGCAGTTATCAGAACCAGATTGAATGGCTGGCACAGGCCGCCAGCTTTGAGTATTGGCATGTGCAGGTGAATCGCGATCTGGGGCGTATCGCCCAGCATGGACTCGGCCTGTTATCCCGATTTGAGCCCTATGCGGTTAGCGAACACAAACTACCCGGCGCCATTCCCGGGCGCGGCGCCATTATTGCGCGTTTTGGCAGCCCGACTAATCCACTGGTTGTGGTGGTAACCCATCTTGCGCTCACCCGGCGCACGCGTAGCCTGCAACTGGCCAGAATCTGCGCGCTGACAAAGCCTTACAAGGATGTGATTTTAATGGGCGACACGAATTGCGGCCCGCAAAATTTACGTGATGACAAAGCCCTGGCCAACGGCCAGCTTTGCGTGCATCCGCAACTTTTGCCGACGTTTCCGAGCTGGCGGCCGCGCCGGGGTATTGACCATATTCTGGTATCGCCGGGCATGGAAGTCCGCGCCGCCCAAACCCTGCCGGTGAAGTTGTCCGACCATTTGCCGGTGGCCATGGAGGTGGTACTGCCCGCGACGCTGGGTCGCAGCCTGCAATCGGCCGCCCTCGCCGAATCAGCCAGCCGGTAAGCCCTGTCTATCAGCCAGTTCATAAGTAAGGACTAAGCAGCCAGGCCACCGAATCCCGCACGCGGCGCAGGAAGCTGCGCTGGTTGAAATCGTCTTCCGAATAACGCCGTGACTGGCTCAATACATCAATCACATGCGCCGACAACTGGCCGACGACTTGCGTATCGAATACCTCCACCACCAACTCGAAATTCAGCCGCAGGCTGCGCGGATCGATATTCGCGGAACCGATAATGGCGTACAGGTCATCGATCAAAAATACCTTGGAATGGGCAAACGGCGGCGGGCGATAATAAATTTTTATGCCGCGAACAAGTAAATCTGCAAGCCCGTGGCGAGACGCCCACTGCACCAGGAAGATATTGTTGCGCTCCGGCAGGATTATCGACACATCCAGACCGCGTAACGCCGCCGCCTGCAAGGCGCCGATCAGTTCCCGCGACGGCAGGAAATAAGGCGTCATAATTAATACGCGATGGCGGGCACTGGCCACCACCGCGACCATCAAGGTTGCCAGGCGGTCTGCGTCCTCGGTGGGGCCGTCTTCCACCGCACGGCATAGGGCGTTACCTGCATCTTTTTCGCAGTTTTCCGAAAGCTCGGTTTGCTGCCCGGTGGTAAAGGCCCAGTCCCCGATGAACACTTCTTCAATCTGGCGCACTATCGGCCCGCGCAGGCTGAAATGCAGGTCCTGCACGCGCTTGCGCTTACGGCCGGATTCGGCGAAATGGCGATCGCCGATATTCATGCCGCCGGTAAACGCCTGTTCGCCATCGACCACCAGAATTTTGCGGTGATTACGCAGATTCAGGCGCAAGGACGGCGGCAGGATGCGCGGCGACAGAAAACGGCCGACTTTGATACCCCTGCGCCGCATTCGCCCCCCCACCCGGCACCGTGGCCACGCGTAGTATTCCCCGAAACCGTCGAGCAGTACACGCACATCCACACCCCGTTCGGCTGCCTCCTTAAGCGCCTGCATGAAGCGTTTGCCGACCTTGTTGGTCTCGAAAATATAGGTCGACAAATAGATGAACTTCGAAGCGTGTGCAATCGCGTCCAGCATGGCTGGATAAGCCTGTTCGCCGTTGCGCAGAACCTGCACCGCGTTGCCCGTAACCAGCGGCGCTCCGGTGAGCTGGTCCGCAGCCCCCACCAGCCCGGAATAATTTGGCGGCACGGCATTGCCGTGGCGGATGGTGCCGCTATCCACCCCGCGGGCACGCGCGCTCAAACCATGCCGGGCACGCTGGTCCAGTTGTTTGGCGCGTATGCGTACCCGGTTAATGCCGAATACGTAGTACAGCAGCGGGCCAAAGTAGGGGAAGGTCAGCGACACCGCAATCCAGCCCAGGGCGCCGCGCGGGTCACGTTTATGTAAAAGTGCGTGCAGCGCGGCCGCCGGACTGGTAATGCCGATAACAATAATCGGCACCCAGAAGCGCAGTTGCTCAATCCAGTAGGGGTCGATTTCTGGCAGCGTCACGCGGCGGGCGCAGGTCCGTCCAGGCGCGGTACCGCGGCCAGCAAGGCTCGGGTGTAATCGTGCCGGGTGTTATAGAAAACTTCGTCCGCACTGCCGGCTTCCACCACCTCGCCGGCTTGCATCACAATCAGACGTTCGCAGGTGCCGGCGACTACGCCCAAATCATGCGTGATAAGCAACACCGAGGTATCGAAGCGCGTGCGTAAGTCACGAATCAGGTCCAGGATTTCAGCTTGCACGGTTACGTCCAGTGCGGTGGTAGGTTCATCGGCGATCAGAATATCCGGCTCGCACAACAGGCTCATGGCAATCATTACGCGCTGGCGCATACCGCCGGAAAATTCATGCGGAAAATAGCTGATGCGCCGGGCCGCATCGGGAATGCGCACCGCCTCGAGCATATCAATAGACTTTTCCAGTGCCTGTTTCTTGCCCATGCCTTTATGATGCCGCAAGACTTCCGTCATTTGCGTCGATACGCGCAAATGCGGGTTCAGCGAGGTCATCGGGTCCTGAAAAATCATGGCGATTTTTGCGCCGCGGATATGGCTGAGCACACGCTGCGACAGGCCGATCAGTTCCTGGTCACGATAGCGTGCCGAGCCACTAACCCGCGCATTCGGTGCCAGCAGCCCGAGCATGGCCATCACCGTCTGGCTTTTTCCGGAGCCGGATTCGCCGACAATGCCCAGGGTTTCGCCTTCGTTCAAGTGGAAATCAAGCCCGCGCACGGCCTCCACTACACCGTCTGGCGTATCGAAACTGATCTTCAGATTTTCGACCTTCAGCAGCATGGTCCGGGTTATCCTGTGGTTCCGCTTTGCGCTTGATTCATCCAACAATAACAGTTTTGCAAAGCATAACCGCCGCAACGCGATTGCGCCTAAAGGTATCCGCTCATGCGGATAAGCGGATATAATAGTTGCGATATACCGAGAAGGCATTGTAAATGGATAACTTACGCGACGCTCTGGCAAAAAAAATCCTGATATTCGATGGTGCCATGGGCACCATGATCCAGAACCATAACCCGGAAGAAAGCGAATTCCGTGGGACGCGCTTTGCGGACGGGGAAAAAGACCTGCGCGGCAATAACGATCTGCTGTCGCTCACCCAGCCTGATCTCATCCGCCAGATTCACGCCGAATACCTGGAGGCAGGCGCCGACATCATTGCAACCAACACCTTCTCCTCCACGCAAATCGCGCAGGCCGACTACGGCATGGAATCGATCGTGCAAGAGCTCAATCGTGACGCGGCTGAACTTGCGGTATCTGTCGCCGAGGAATATTCCAGTTAGGACAAGCCACGTTTTGTACTCGGCGCGCTCGGGCCCACCAACCGCACGGCCTCCATATCGCCGGATGTAAACGACCCCGGCAAACGCAATACCAGCTTCACGGAACTGGCCGAAACCTATACCGAAGCGGCCACCGCTTTGCTGGACGGCGGGGTCCATGGGCTGTTGATCGAAACTATTTTCGACACGTTAAATGCCAAGGCCGCAATCTTCGCCTGCAAGAAATTGTTGCGCGAACGCAAGTCCGATGTGCCCATTCTAATCTCCGGCACCATTACCGATGCCTCCGGCCGCACCCTTTCCGGCCAGACCACCGAGGCTTTTTACAATGCTGTAGCGCATGCCCGCCCGCTGGCTATCGGCCTGAACTGTGCACTGGGCCCGGACGCACTGCGCCAATACGTTGCCGAAATATCGCGCATCGCCGAGTGTTACACGTTGGCTTATCCGAACGCGGGTCTGCCCAACGAGTTTGGCGAATACGACCTGTCGCCCGACGAAATGGCCGAGCACGTTGGCGAATGGGCACAAGCTGAGCTGGTGAATATTGTCGGGGGGTGCTGCGGCTCCACGCCCGAACACATCGCCGCCATAGCGGAAGCGGTCGCCGGCAAAACGCCGCGGGAAATCCCGGAGCGCCCACGTGCTATGCGTTTGTCAGGCCTGGAACTGTTCACTGTTTCTGCATAAGACATTTATCCGCAGATTCACGCAGATTAAGAATAGATTGTTGGCAAACCAGGATCCCCACACATTTGCGATTATCGGTGCAGCTATGGAGGTGCACCGGGTGCTTGGGCCTGGTTTTTTGGAAGGGGTTTATCAAGAGGCATTGGCTATTGAGTTCAATGAGCGGTCCATTCCGTTTCAACGAGAATATGGTCTGGAAGTGAGTTACAAAGGGCAAACGCTTGGCTGTAAATATCGTGCAGATTTTATCTGTTTGGAAACCATCATTGTGGCAATAAAAGCGCTAGCCCAATTGGCAAGCACGGATCAAGCCCAGGTGCTTCACTACATGAAAGCAACACAATTGGAAAAAGCGTTGCTGCTTAATTTTGGCCCACCGAGCTTACAACATCGGCGGTTAATTCTATCTGCTACCAACACGTCTCAATACATTTCTTAAAAATCTGCGCGAATCTGCGCGAATCTGCGCAAATCTGCGGATACTCTTCTTTTATGACATCAACAGCCAATTTCGTAAACATCGGCGAGCGCACTAACATCACAGGCAGCGCGCGTTTTCGTAAGCTGATCAAGAACGACGATTACGCCACCGCGCTGGAAGTGGCCCGCGATCAGGTAGAGAGCGGCGCCCAGATTATCGACGTGAACATGGGCGAGGGCATGCTCGACTCGGTTGCGGCCATGCGCAAGTTTCTGAACCTGATAGCGGGCGAGCCGGACATCTCGCGCGTACCGGTCATGGTTTACAGTTCCAAGTGGGAAGTCATCGAAGCCGGCCTGCAATGTATACAGGGCAAGGGGATTGTCAATTCCATTTCGATGAAAGAAGGCGAGGAACAGTTTAGAGAACAGGCTTGGGCCTGCTTGGACTACGGCGCGGCCGTCGTGGTGATGGCGTTTGACGAGGAGGGCCAGGCCGACACCGAAGATCGCAAGGTAGAAATCTGCACGCGCGCCTATAAAATCCTGTCCGAAGACATCGGCTTCGCGCCTGAAGACATCATCTTCGACCCCAACATCTTTGCCATAGCCACCGGCATCGAAGAACACAATAACTATGCGGTGGATTATCTCCGGGCCACCAAACGCATCCGGGAAGAGTTGCCCGGCTGCCATGTCTCCGGCGGATTATCCAACGTGTCCTTCTCGTTTCGCGGCAACGAGGCTGTACGCCGCGCCATGCATACGGTATTCCTGTATCACGCCATCGCCGCCGGCATGGATATGGGCATCGTCAACGCCGGCCAGCTCGATGTATATGACGACATCGAACCCGAACTGCATGAGGCCGTGGAAGACGTCATCCTCAACCGCAACCCGGAAGCAACCGAAACCCTGCTGAACCTCGCAGAAAAATACCGCGGCGACGGCAAGGGCCTGGAGAAAAAGCAGGACCTGGCCTGGCGCGAATGGGAAATCAACAAACGCATGACCCACGCCCTGGTGCAAGGCATCGATACCTATGCCACCGAAGACGCGGAAGAAGCCCGACAGAAGGCCGATAAACCGCTGCACGTAATCGAAGGCCCGCTCATGGACGGCATGAACGTGGTCGGCGACCTGTTTGGTGCTGGCAAAATGTTCCTGCCGCAAGTTGTTAAAAGCGCGCGTGTAATGAAGAAGGCCGTCGCGCATCTGATCCCTTATATAGAAGAGGAAAAAGACGAAGCCGACCGTGGCCAGTCCAACGGCGTCATCATCATGGCTACGGTCAAGGGCGACGTGCACGACATCGGCAAGAACATCGTCGGCGTCGTGCTGCAATGTAATAACTTCGAGGTGATTGATCTCGGCGTGATGGTGTCCGCGCAAAAGATTCTGGACACAGCGGTAGAAGAAAACGCCGACATCATCGGCCTATCCGGGCTAATTACCCCTAGTCTGGACGAGATGGTGTTTGTCGCCAGCGAAATGAAACGCCGCGGCATGAAACAACCGCTGCTTATTGGCGGCGCCACCACCAGCCGCGCGCACACCGCGGTAAAAATAGACGGGGCTTACGACGGCCCGGTGATGTGGGTGAAAGACGCCAGCCGTTCCGTGCCGGTAGCGGCGCGTTTTGTTGATTCTAAAGCACGCGAAATTCTGCACGCGGCACTCAAAGAAGAATACGACGAAGTCCGCGCCCGCCACGCCAACAAGCGCAAGGAAAAATTTCTGACCTTGGCCGCGGCACGCAAGAACAAATTCCAGATCGACTGGGACACCTACGAACCCCCGCACCCGGCGTTGCCTGAATCCACCGAATTCGCCGAGCGCGAACCAGTGCCCAATTCCAACAGCTCGGCTTCAGATGAGTCCGGCCTCTACGTGTTCAGGGATTTTCCGATTCGTGAACTGGTCGACACCCTCGACTGGACGCCGTTCTTCCAGGCCTGGGAGATGAAAGGCCGCTATCCGGATATTCTGAATGATCCGGTCAAAGGCACGGAAGCGAAGAAGCTGTTCGCCGACGCCCAGGCCATGCTTGAAAAAATCATCGAGGAAAAATGGCTAACCGCCAACGGCGTCGCCGGCATCTTCCCGGCCTACGTTATTGATGACGATGTGCACATATTAAAAGACGATCGAAGCGCAGTGTCGATTGTTAGCCACCACTTGCGTCAACAGTCCGAACACCGTAAAGGCGTACCCAATCGCTGTCTCGCCGATTTCATTGCGCCAAAGGACAGCGGCAAACAGGATTGGGTCGGCGGCTTCGCCGTCACCGCCGGGCTCGGCATAAAAGAGCGTATCGAACAGTTCAAGGCAGAATTTGACGACTACAACGCCATCCTGCTGGAAGCCTTAGCCGACCGTTTAGCCGAATCCTTCGCCGAGTGGCTGCATAAATACGTCCGCACCACGCTCTGGAAACACGTGCCGGACGAAACGCTGGGCAACGCTGACTTGCTCGCCGAAAAATACCAGGGCATCCGCCCCGCGCCCGGCTATTCCGCGTGCCCGGAACACACGGAAAAAGACACCCTCTGGAACCTGCTGGAAGTCGAGAAAAACACCGGTATCGAACTGACCTAATCCCGCGCCATGTGGCCCGGCGCAGCTGTGTCCGGCTGGTATTTCAGCCACCCCGATTCGCGTTACTTCGTGGTCGCTCGTGTCGACCGGGATCAGGCCAAGGACTACGCCAAACGCAAAGGCTGGGATTTAGCCACTGCCGAGCGTTGGCTTGGGCCTAATTTGGGGTATGCGCCGGATAACTGAAGTTAAACCGCACACGCTCAGTCAGTTCGCTCTATTGGTAACTGTATTTCGACTGGATTTGGTTTTTCTTGAGTAAATAGGTTTGTTGATTTATTTGACCTGCGGCGAGTTCGTCGATTAGCGCTTCCAATTCCATACGTTTGCGTTTCTCGATCTCCACGCTAGACATAACATAGTTGATGGATTTCGAGCCTCCGTATCCACTAATCGGATCCCAGAGTATGGAGGCCGGCCACAGCAGAAGGTTAACTATGCCCAAACCTGGTTCGCGTGCGTAGAATGAACCGTGCCTATCCGGTTCATTGCCAAATGGATGGAGCGATGCTAAATTGGTCCAATGGACGCACGCGGCTTCCCGACATCGCTGCCAGAATTTCAGCGGGCCTTCCCCGATGATGCGGCGTGCGCGCGCTACCTTGAGCA
>JBDNIO010000011.1:0-6632 GCA_041688215.1 Salinisphaeraceae bacterium
CTCAATGCTGGCATAGCCACCATCAGCCGCCATCTGGCGGGGTGGCTTACCATAGTGCTTGATGTGCCGGTCCAGCATCGGCAGAAAACGCGCCGAGTCGGCCGGGTTGCCGGCCGCGATCACCACATCCAGCACCAGGCCTCTGCGCCCCGTACTCAGATTGATCTTGTGCCCATACTGAACATCCCGGGCACCCTTGACGATGATGTCGCTGTGTTCTTCAAATCAATATAAAAAACTCGGTCGCTTGCGGCCGAGTTTTTTATCCGGACACTACTGACCGCTTGATGTAAATCAAAGCCCGGACAGCCGAACCCACGCAACATGGGTAAGCTGGAACGGCTACGGCAGGTTAATGCGCAACCATAACTGCGTAGATTGCGTAGATTGCCACTGCATGTACTTTACGGACTTGCTGAATACATTAGTGTTATCGGTCTGGATGAATGGAAATGACTAACCCGCCCACGAGCTATCGGCCATACATACTTCTCGCCGCCCCGCACCGCCCGTTTTTCCTGGCTGGCGCCGTGCAACTGGTGGCGACATTGCTGCTTTGGCTCTTGATACTCGCAGGCCGGTACGTTGCGGCATTCCCCGGGATACAGCTCGTAATTTCCGGCACTGCTGCCCATGCCTTCCTGATGTTGTTCGGCGTGTTCACGTTCTTCGTGTTTGGCTTCATCCTCACGGTCTTTCCTCGCTGGCTGGCGGGCGCGGCGGTTAGCCGCAATCGCTACGCCACCATCGCCGCGCTCATGGTGCTTGGTGTGGCCGGCGTGTACGTCGGTTTTTTCTGCGGTCGATCTGTGGCGTTTTCGGGCTGCGTGTTGTTCGTCCTGGGCTGGCTGCTTGGCGTGGCGACCCTTATAAATATATGGCGTCAATCCAGCCGCGACGGCAAGGGTTTCGCCCTGTTCCCATTGGGTTTCATCACCGCCGGCGCGGTCGGCGCTATGATCTACGGCGTCTGGCTACTCACGTTACAGCCCAACCTGCTGAAACTCTCCATGGCTATTGGCCTATGGCTGTACCTGGTACCGCTGATCGTGGCCGTTAGCCACCGGATGATTCCCTTCTTCAGTGCCAGCGTGTTGCGCAATTACCGCGTCGTGAAGCCCGGCTGGACGTTACCCGCGACTCTGCTCTGTGTCGGCCTGCACCTGATATTGACGGTTATCGGACGCCCCGAATGGACGTTCATAAGCGACCTGCCGCTGGCGCTGCTGGCCGGATGGCACAGTATTATCTGGGGCCTGACGCGCAGCCTGCGCATTCCGTTGCTCGGCATGCTGCACATCAGCTTCGCCTGGTTATCGGTCGCCATGGCGCTGTATGCCATCGATAGCCTGCTGCACCTGTTTGCTACGCATATCACGCTGGGTTTTGCGCCGTTGCACGCGCTGGGAATCGGCTTTATCACCAGCATGGTGGTGGCCATGGCCACCCGGGTCAGCCTGGGGCATTCCGGCCGCCCGCTGGTAGCCGGCCCTATTGCGTTGTGGGCGTTCGCGTTGGTTCAGATAACCGCCGTGGTGCGGGTTCTTGCCGAAATTCCACCCCTGGGCGCAAGCTCGCTGCGCTTGTGGCTAATGCTCGCGGCTGCCCTGCTCTGGCTCGCCGCGTTCATCCCCTGGTGTTTGCGATTCGGTGCAATTTACTTGCGCCCACGGATCGACGGTCAGCCTGGCTGAACCACCTGCCGCTGCGGACCCTGCCCAGGCTAATAATCACTGCGGCAGGGATGAATCCGCCATGACGCTTATTCGCGGTTATCGCGGATTTGCACCCGATTATCCCGAACTCGGGTGGGGAAAGCATGAATATCCTCATAGGCAGGCGGCGCCATGACTTTGCCCGTGCGGATGTCAAAACGCGCGCCGTGACGAGGGCATACGGCGCAACCATCCTCGACCCAGCCGGAGGCCAGATCTCCACCATCGTGGGTGCAGCGATCCTCGATCGCGAAGAATTCACCGCCGAGGTTGTAGATGGCAATGTCTTCGTCGTCGAGATCGAACAGCTTGCAGCAGTCTTCATCGATCTCGCAGGCACGAGCCACGTCTATCCAGTCATTACACATCGATCAACAATCCTTCGCTTAGCTAAATATATAGAATGACATTGGCCAGTGCCGCACGCCTTGAGTTAGGTCAAGCACCTGAATAGGCGTATTTGTTATTCAACCAACCGCCCAGCATTGCAGCTTTAACAGTGCCACCATATGGTGTCCATTAACTCAGTTGCCTACTCCAGGAGTATCCAGTCATGACAGCCACGAAAAAGCTCGATCTGGATGCTTTATTGTCCAGTCAATATTTTGTCGTCGGCCTGGATGAAGCGCTGCGTGATCGGCTGCTAGCCAGTGCGACCCAGCAGCCGCTTGCCGCTGACGAACACTTGTTTATGCAGGGCGATAGCGCCAGCCGATTCTATATAGTCCATAAAGGCCAGCTCAAGCTATATCGGAATTCGGCCAAAGGTAGTGAGAGAATCATGGGCTTGGTGAGCGCCGGGGACAGCTTTGCCGAAGGTATAGTCTTCATGCAGCCACCCCGCTATCCCGTCAATGCGCGTGCGTTGGTTGCCAGCAGCGTTGTCGGCGTGCAGCGCGAGGCCTTTCTTGCCATTCTGTCCGAGTCGTTCCCGGCGTGCCTGTCCGTCATGGCGCAAATGGCGAAACGCATCCAAAATTTGATGAACGAAATCGAGGCGCTGACTTTACAGAATGGCCGCTACCGTCTGATCCGATTTCTCTATAGCCTGCTCCCGAATGACCATTCACAGGCGCCCACTACGGTGCACTTGCCTGCGCGTAAACGGGAGGTCGCGGCACGCTTGTCGATGCAACCGGAGACGCTGTCGCGGCTTCTCAAATTGCTCTGCCAGGATGGCTTGATCAATGTGCAAGGCGACCGGATTAATATTCTTGATCCTGATGCTTTGAGAAAACTCACCCTGCCCTGAATCCGCAATGCTCCTGAATCATCAGGACTCGGGGTCTTCCAGGCTAAGCTCCGCGAGACGTTCACCGGCTGCCGATGGCAGTTGGGGCAGCTTGCTGTAGGTCGGGCTATCCGCCATCGCCGGCGGCGGCGTCCAGTGACTCACGCCATAAAAAGCGGCAAACGCCACGATCACGATGAACAGCACCCAGACCCAGGTCGGGATCGGCGCCGGTGTTTCCGCGCGCGAGGGTTCCCAGTACGCTTCGTCGCGACCGCCGTAGGCATTCACCAGAATCGGGATGCTGCCTTCCAGAACATCGTTCTCGCTCAAGCCGTTGACTGCGATCCCCGGGCCGTTGCGCACGGTAAACGGGATGTGGCGCAGCCCTTGCTGGCCGTCGGAATCATAAGCCTTGACGTGCAGGGTATGCGGGCCATCCGGCAACCGCGTAGTGTCGAGTTGGAAACGCGCTGGCGGGCGATGGGTCACGATAGGTTCGGGGTCATCGTCGAGAAAGACCTCGACCCGATTTTGGTCGTTTGTGTCCTGAGCATTCATGGCCGCCTCCTTACCAGGGTTCCCGCAGGATACGCCGCTTGATGTGCCGGCGATCTTTCTCGCCTGGCCGGGTGAAACACTTGATCGTATAGATCAGCACTCCCAGGACAATCACGGTGCCGATCCCTTCTATAACGACACCCTGAAAACCATGCCCTGCGGCGGCGTGCGTCGCCGCCGCTGCCGTCCCCGTCTGAAAAAGACCGAGCACGATACCCATGGCGATGAATTGCATCCGGCTATACATCCCTACTTACCTCCAGCACGCTGCTTGGCAACCTCGGCCGCGGTAACGCTCGGCGCGTTATTGCCCCAACTGCTGCGCTCGTGGTTGACGATCGCGGCGATCTCGTCATCGCTGAAGCGGCTGCCGAAGGGCGGCATCGGCGCAGCGTACGTTTTGCCGTTGATGGTACGTCCGTGCGCGCCATTGAGCACGGTATCGATATGCTCGCCCGGATCATCCGCGGTCACTATCGCATCGCCCGCCAGCGCCGGAAATGCACCGGGTAGCCCCTCGCCATTGGCCTGGTGGCAGCTCGCGCAGTTATTGCTATACAACGTGGCGCCGTTGGCCACAGGCATCTTTTTCTGCGCCTGGGGCTGACTTTGCTTCGCTTTCTTTTCAGCCGCTTTTTTCTGTCCGCCGGCACGTTGTCCGGCGACATCATCCGCAGTCACGATGGGCGCGTTGTTGCCCCAACTGCTGCGTTCGTGGTTGATGATCGCGGCAATCTGTTGATCGCTGAAGCGGCTGCCGAAAGGTGGCATCGGTGATCCGTAGGTCTTGCCGTTGATATTGCGCCCGTGCGCGCCATTGAGCACGGTCTCGATATGCTCGCTGGGGTCCTGCGCGATAACCACAGGATCGCCTGCCAGCGGTGGAAATACTCCGGGCAGGCCTTCACCATTGGCTTGGTGGCAACTCGCGCAATTATCGCTGTAGAGCGTGTCGCCATTGGCTGCGGGTGTGCTCTGGGGCGCTTGCGATATGCTGCCTTTCGCCGCTGGCTCTCGCTGCGACTGCGTACTCTCGGCTTCCTGGTGCAGCGACAGCAGATAAGCCACCAACGCCTTGCCACGTTCGTTTGGCACCACCTTGCCGTTTTTCGGCGCATACGGCGGCGGCACCGGCACTACGCTGGCGTCGTCTGCCGGGTGATCCGTTACTTTGAACAGCCAGGGAAACGCCGGCATGATCGATGCCTTGACCACCGAGCGCGGGTTGTAGAGATGCATGTACTGCCAGGTCTTGCTCGGCTGGCGGGAGCCGACATCGGAGAGGTCCGGACCCACGCGCTCGCTACCCAGCACCGCGGGGGCATAGGGCCGCCAGACATCCATCGGTCCCAGGTTAGCGTAATCGCTCGGCGCTGAAGGCCGACCCCAGACCTTATCCATGGGTATCGGGCGCACCTGCTGGGTGTGGCAGGCTACGCAGCCCTCGGCGATGTACACATCCAGGCCGCGCTGCTGCAAGGCCGTCAAGGGGTTCGGCGTCGGCTGCACCTCGACCTTGGCCTGGACCCAGTAGGCCGGGCCGATGGCGATAATGATCGCCAGGAAGATGAAACCGAAGAAGATCGTGCCCAGTAGCAGCCAGTGGTTGCGGTGGAAATTCATGCCGCCGCTCCCTGCTGTTCCGCCACCTGATCAACCGATGCCTGACCCGGCCGCATTCGCCAGACATTGTAGGCAAAGATCAGGTGCGACAGAAACATCAGGGTGCCGCCGACCGCGCGCCATAAGTAGAATGGCGCCATCAGGGTGACCGACTTGATGAACGGCGCGTCCGCCATCCAACTAAAGCCCTGCAATGTGCCACCGATCATCAACGCGATGGTATACAGAGCCACGCCGACCAGCGCGAACCAGAAATGCACGCCGACCAGCAACTGCGGCGGCTCGCGACCAGTCAGGCGCGGCAGCAGGCCGTAGATGCCGCCCCAGATCAGAAACACCACGAAGGCGTACATGGTCAGGTGCGAATGGGCGACGGTGAAGTTGGTGAAGTGCCAGAGCTTGCTCAGCGAACGGAAGGCCTCGAAGGTGCCCTGCAGTGAGAATAGAAAATACGAGATTACCCCCACCAGAATGAACGGCAGGCTGTAGCTGCGCGCGACCGTGCGGAAACTGCCCTTCATGGTCATCAAGAAGTTGCCGGTACCGGCGACGAGCGTGACAATCATGCCCACGCTGAAGATGATGGCGATGGTCTGCAACGCCCAGGGGATTGGCGCGTAAATGAAATGATGCGCGCCGAGCATGCTGTAGAACGTCATCTGGGTCCAGAACGCGAGGACGCCCAGCGAATACGAATAAATCGGTTTGTTGAGTAGCTTCGGCAGGAAGTAATAGGTAAGTCCCAGCACCATGGGGGTAAACCACATCCCCACCCCCATGTGCATGTAGAAGCCCTGGATTACAGTCTCGCTGACGCCGGTGCGCTGGTAGGTGGGCATGTAGGCGATCAGCGCCAGCGCGATGGTCCACAAAAAGCCACCCATGATGTACCAGTTGGCGATGTATATCTCTTCGACCGCACGGCCAGCGATGGTGCGGATGAGATCATAGGCCAGGATGATGAGGCCGGCGGCAAACAGCCCCATCGCCGGCCAGATGAACTCCCGGTACTCCTGGCCGGCGTTGTTGATACCGGCCATCAGCAACAGGTTACCAACCAGCACGGACACGTTGATCAACGCCAGCGCGATCCACGCCAGCGGCAGGCTGTAGAGCCGCCGCTGACTCGTTTTGGGCACCACGTACAACGCCAGCCCAATCATCGCCAGCGAGGCCCAGCCCCAGAACACGGTATTGGTATGTACCGGGCGTAACCGGCCAAAGGATAGCCACGCGAAATGGTCTATATCCGGTGCGACAAACTTGATGCCGAGATATTCGCCCACCCCTGTGCCGATGATTAGCCAGAAAGTGGCAAACGCGATATAGGCGTATATAAGCCGGGTCCAGGCGGCGTCTGTGTCAGGTGCGACCGCAACCGACGACTTGCTGACGACAAACGAGCGCTTGGAGGGCAGCAGGATTGAGTCATCAGACATAAGGGTCTTACCTTTCACTTGGATGGGAAGGCATTACTGTAGGGCCTTGGCTGGATGTCGGTA
>JBDNIO010000077.1:0-21146 GCA_041688215.1 Salinisphaeraceae bacterium
CTCAGGCCGCTTCCGTGCGCTGGAACCGGCCGATTAAAAACTGGAAAGCGGCCATGAATCGATTCCATATCGAGCATGGCGATAGACTACTGGCCAATCAGTAGGTAAATGCAGTTACACAGTTAGCGTTACAGACTCAATCCTAGCCCTCCAGCGCGGCGTTGTCTTCGCGCTCGGTTTCCAGGTCGTCAAGATATTTCAGAAACAGCAGCCACGATGTCTGCTCGGCGTAGTCCAGCTCCGAGGCCAGCTCCTCGTCGTTACGCATGACCTTGTCGATATTGTTAAAGGCGTTTTCAAACATATCCCCATCCGATTATTTTGCCGCGGCGCATGGCCGCAGTTCGCCAGCTAGCTTAAACCATCAGGGCGTGAGGGAATCGCTAAGGTGCTAGCGCAGGGGCAGGGAATTATCAGCCTGGAGGTGATTCGCCGGGTTTTGGGCGTAAGCGCAGGTGTCTGTAGAATAAGCAGCCTTACGGAGTCGGACGGGAACGCCTTGGCGAACCTGATAAACACCGGTTTTCGGATGCTTGCCAGGACGTGTCATAATAAGCGGCGTTGTACCCCCTTTTTGTACCACCAGAGGGGGCGAAAGGGCATGAAGCCATTTATGCTATTGACTTAGAAGGAATTATCCCGAAAGTGGTGCCGAGGAGAGGACTTGAACCTCCACATGCTTTCGCATACTAGCACCTGAAGCTAGCGCGTCTACCAATTCCGCCACCTCGGCATGCGGGGACGCGGCAATCTAATGTGGCTGGACGTTTTTGTCAATGCCGACGCGTTTGGCTAGCCACATTAGCGATCATAAATTTACCGAATTAAGGAGGGCAGATTGCCCAAAACTAAAAATAAATCCAGCACCTCGGACTGGCGCAAGCGCGACCCGGAAGCGGCGCGCGAAAATAAACGATATGAGAGTCCTGTACCCAGCCGCACGCTGATAACACAGGATCTGGACGCGCTCGGGCAGCCGATGACGCGCGAGCAGTTGCTCAAGCACTACGACTTGCGGCAGGACGACGAGGTCGATGCCTTCGCTAATCGCATAGGCGCGATGATTCGTGATGGTCAGCTGGTGCAAAACCGGCGCGGTGCGCTTGGGCCTATCGAACGTATGGACCTGGTGCGTGGCCGTATCCAGGGACACCGGGACGGTTTCGGATTTTTGATACCGGACGACGCAGCGGCTGATGACGTATTCCTGAACCCTCGCCAGATGCGCCTGCTTATGCACGGCGACCGCGCGGTAGTGCGCATCGTCGGCGAAGACCACAAGGGCCGGCGTGAGGGCCGGGTGGTTGATGTGCTGGAGCGTGTGAATCAGCGCATCGTGGGCCGTTATGTGCGCGAACAGGATGTGGGGCAGGTAATACCCGATAACGCCCGCATCCATCACGATATTCTGGTGCCTGAGAAGCAGCGCGCCGGTGCTAAAGACGGCCAGATCGTCACCGTTGAACTGATCGAGCAGCCGGGCAAGCGCGCCCAGCCGATTGGCAAAATAGTAGAAGTGTTGGGTGAACATCTGGACCCCGGCATGGAAATAGATATCGCGGTTCGCGCCCACGGCATTCCTTACGAATGGCCGCCGCAGGCGCTGAGTGATGCCGAAAAATTTGGCGATGAAGTCACGAAAAAACAAAAGCAGGGGCGTAAGGACTTACGGGATTTGCCGTTGGTCACTATCGACGGCGCGGACGCCAAAGACTTTGATGATGCCGTGCTTTGCCAACCCAAACGCTTCGGCAGGGGCTGGACCTTATGGGTGGCAATCGCGGATGTGTCGGCCTACGTAAACCCGTCATCCGCGCTGGACGATGAAGCGCAACGGCGCGGTACGTCCGTGTATTTTCCGGAAAGCGTCGTTCCGATGCTGCCGGAGGCGCTGTCCAACGGCTTGTGTTCGCTCAAGCCTGAGGTCGATCGCCTGTGCCTGGTTTGCGAAATGCAGATTGACGGCAACGGCGAGATCAAAAAATCGGAATTTTACCCAGCTGTAATGCGCTCGCACGCCCGCCTGCTGTATGAGCAGGTCGCCGCGATGCTGGACGCTTCATCCGAGGCGAAAAATCTCGGCTACGAGGCTTTGCTGCCACAACTGCAAAATCTGCATGCGGTATTCGAGGCACTATTCGCCGCGCGGCAAAAACGCGGTGCGATAGATTTTGAAAGCACCGAAACCAAAATTGTATTCGACGCTAATCGCAAGATTGAAAGCATCGAACCGGTGCAGCGCAACGTGGCGCATCGCTTGATTGAGGAATGCATGATCGCCGCGAATGTGGCGACCGCAAAGTTTCTCGCCAAGAAGAAAATGCCGCTGCTGTATCGCGTGCATACCGGGCCGGATGCGGAAAAACTCGCCAACCTGAAGGAATTTCTGGCGGCGCGGGGATTAACCATGGGCGGTGGTGATGAACCGGAGGGCAAGGATCTGGCGGCGGTTCTGGAGTTAGCCAAACAACGCGATGATAAGCGCCTGATTCAAACCGTATTGCTGCGCTCGTTGTCGCGTGCGGTCTACAGCCCGAACAACGAAGGCCATTTTGGCCTGGCGCTGGAGAACTACGCGCATTTCACCTCGCCAATACGGCGTTATCCGGATTTACTGGTACATCGCGCTATCAAGCACGCAGTGGCCGGCAACAAACCCGCCGACTTCACCTATTCCCATGGCGATATGGAAGCCCTGGGCGTGCAATGCTCCGCCGCTGAGCAGCGCGCGGATGATGCCACGCGTGATGTGGACGACTGGCTTAAATGCGAATACCTGCGCGATCATCTGGGCGAGGAATACGACGGTATTATTACCGGCGTAACCGCCTTCGGCCTGTTTGTAGAGATCGACGGTATTTACGCCTCCGGGCTGGTTCATGTCAGCAGTCTGAATAACGACTACTACCACTTTGACGCCAAGGCGCACTGTTTGCGGGGGGAGCGTTCAGGTACCGTTCATTCCCTGGCTGATAGGATTCGCATCAAAGTAGCGCGCGTCGATCTGGACGAGCGCAAAATTGATTTTGAACCTGTCGTGGCGAACAGTAGCGGCGGCCAAAATTCGAATCGCAAATCGAATCGCAAACCGAATCGCAAAAAAGGTAAACGGAGTAAATCATGAAGAAATTAGGGGTAGTTTTAGTTATTTCCTCGGCGTTGGTGCTGGCTGCCTGCGCAGGCGACCCGAATCGCCGGGCCAAGATCGGTGCCGCGACTGGCGCTGTTCTGGGCGGCGTGGTTGGCAAGCAGTTGGGCGATAATTCCGACACTAACCTGGCCATTGGCGCTGCAATAGGCGCGCTCGCCGGCGGCGCGGCGGGGAACTATATGGATAAACAGCATGCCGCATTGCAAGAGCGGCTAGCGGCAGAAGCCGCACGCGACGAGCTGTTTATTACTCAGCTTAGTGGTAATGCTCTGCGCATCGGCGTAGCCAGCGACATCTCTTTCGCAGTCGGCAAATCCGAGCTTAAATTTGAAGCCCAGTCCACGTTCGAGAAAATCGCAAACGTGCTGAAAGACTACGATAAAACGGCCATTCATCTGGTAGGCCATACCGACAGCACTGGCTCGGATGCGCTTAACCAGAAACTTTCGCTGGACCGCGCAGAAACCGTCGCCAGCTTCATGGGCAGCCGCGGTGTGCCCAGCTCCCGCATGAAAGTGTGGGGTCGTGGCGAAAGTGAGCCGATCGCAACTAACGATACCGACGCGGGCCGTGCCCGCAACCGTCGGGTGGATATCGTGATCAAGCCGATCATCGAAGGTCAGGAAGGCGAAGCCTTTACTGCGCCGCCGTATCTTGGCCAATAATTAACGCAGACATGCGTTAGCAACGGGAGGGCATTCAAGCCCTCCCGTTTTTTTTTGGGAAGGCTGAAAATGAATAAAGCTTCGATTTACGTTGGCGGCATGCACGCCGTCGCCGCCGTGCTGCAAGGCCCGCGCGAGGTGGCCGCTGTTTATTTGCGCGATACGCGCCATGACCAGCGCAGCGAGCATATTCGCGAGTTGGCGCGTTCGCGTGGCGTGGAAATACATCAGGCCAGCGACGCGGAACTGGCGAAGATGCTTCCTGATGTAAATCACCAGGGCTGTATCGCGCTGGCCGCTCCCATGCCTGCGATGGCGGAGGGCGACCTGGAGGATTTGCTGGCACAAACCGAAAATCCATTATTCCTGGTTCTGGATCAGGTGCAGGACCCGCACAACCTGGGCGCCTGCCTGCGCAGCGCAGCGGCCGCCGGGGCGAACGCGCTAATTCTGCCCAAAGACCGCTCCGCCGCACTTACGCCGGCAGCGCGAAAAGTAGCGGCGGGCGCGGCGGAGATGGTGCCCGTAATACGCATCACCAATATGGCGCGTTGTTTGAAAACCCTGCAGCAATATGGTGTCTGGGTTGTGGGTACGGCCGCGGATGCGCCTGCCGCGATCCATGCAGTAGATTTGCGGGGTGGACTGGCGCTGGTGCTAGGCGGCGAAGCGGGTGGGCTGCGTCGGCTAACGGCGGAAAATTGCGATGTGCTGGCGTCAATCCCCATGAGCGGCGCAGTGGAAAGCCTCAATGTATCGGTCGCCGCCGGGGTGTGTTTGTTCGAGGCCGTACGCCAGCGGGCCTTGTAGCGGGCGAAAAGATTGCAACGCGGGGCGAGTTTCCTTATGATTTGCGCCCCTTAAGACGCGCTAAGTTTAATTAGGGCGTCTCTTTCTCCTTGCTCCATGTCTGTTGAATCAGTGCGGGGGCAAAATCCACGAGGAGTGTCAATGCGACATTACGAAATTATATTTCTGGTACATCCAGACCAGAGTGACCAAGTCCCCGCGATGATCGATAAATACCGTGGCATCATCGAAGATGCCAGCGGCACGATCCATCGTCTGGAAGACTGGGGCCGCCGCCAGCTGGCCTATCCCATCGCCAAAATGCACAAGGCGCACTATGTGTTGATGAACATAGAGTGCAGCAATGAAATGCGTGAAGAGCTGGAGAGTATCTTCCGCTTTAACGACGCAGTAATTCGCTACCTGTGCGTTGCCCGCCACAAGGCCGACACCGATCCGTCGCCGCTGGCCAGGCGCGATGAGGAAGAGCGTCCCGCCAAGCGCACCGAGCGCGAGCCTGTTTACGAACGTGAGGAAAGATAAACATGTCGAAATTTTTCAGACGTAGAAGATTCTGCCGCTTCACCGCCGATGGCGTGAAAGAGATCGATTACAAGGATATTGAAACCTTGAAGCAGTACATCACTGAAACCGGCAAGATCGTGCCCAGCCGTATTACCGGCACCGCAGCACGCTACCAGCGTCAGTTGTCGACGGCGGTCAAACGTGCGCGTTTCCTGTCGTTGTTGCCATACACCGACCGTCATTCATCCTAGGAGCGCCCCAATGGAATTAATCCTACTGCAAAAGATGCGTAACCTGGGTGGCCTCGGTGAGCAGGTAAAAGTGCGCGCCGGTTACGGTCGTAATTATCTGGTACCCCGGGGTATGGCCTTGCCGGCCACCAAGGCCAACGTAGAATACTTTGCATCCCAGAAATCCGAGCTGCAAAAAGCTTCGTCCGATCGTATCGATAACGCCCAGGGCCGTGCAGACGGTTTCCGTGGCCGTTCGTTCACGATTGCCATGCGCGCCAGTGACGAAGGCAAATTGTACGGTTCAGTCGGCCCCCAGGAAATTGCCGAAAAGGCCACCGAAGAGGGCCTTGAGCTTGACGCCAGTGAAGTCACCCTGCCCGAGGGCGGCGCAATTCGTAACGTAGGCGAACACCACGCCATATTGCAATTGCACTCGGAAGTCGAAGTGGAAATCACGATTGTGGTTGCCCAGCTTACCGATACCGGTATAAACATGCCGGTTAGCAAAGAAGAAGAATCCGTGCTGCTGGGCGAAGAGTATGCGCCGGAAGAAGAAACCGCAGAAGCCGAGGCCGAGCCTGAGCCCGAACAGGCCGGCGAAGGCGAGGACGAAGAACCCACGACCTAGTCGTATCGCTCTTCCGCATTAAAGCGCCGCCGCAAGGCGGCGTTTTTCGTTTACCATAGCCTTCGCTTTTTTCGCACTAGCCCAAACTCTATGGCCGAAGCCAAACTCCCGCCGCATTCCCTGGAAGCCGAACAAGCCGTAATCGGTGGCTTGATGCTGTCGGAAGAGGCGTGGGACGAGATCGCCGGCAAGGTTGGCGAACAGGACTTCTACCGAGAAGATCACCGCCTGCTGTTCCGCGCACTAACCTCGCTGGCAGACAAGGGCTCCCCACGCGACGTTGTTACCGTGTCCGAGTGGCTGCGCAGCAATAACCTGCTGGACAAGGCCGGTGGCGCGGCCTACGTGGGCACGCTGGCGGCCGATACCCCAAGCGCGGCCAATATCCGCGCCTACGCCGAGATCGTGCGCGAGCGCTCGGTGATGCGCCAGTTAATCAAGTCAGGCACCCAGATCACGGAACTGGGTTTTGGCGGAGAAGGCCGGCCCGCGCCGGACTTGCTCGACCACGCCGAGCGCCTGATTTTTGCAATTGCCGAACAAAGCCGGCGCGAAGGCGACGGCGTGCTTGGATTGAACGAGCTGCTCACCAAGGCCGTCGAGAACATCGAATACCTGTATGAAAACCAGGGTGCCTTTACCGGCAAGCCCACGGGCATTCATAAATTCGATGAGATGACCAACGGCATGCAGAATGGTGATCTCATCATCATCGCCGGCCGTCCTTCCATGGGCAAGACCAGTTTCGCCATGAATATTGTAGAAAATGTGGCGATCAAGGAACGCGTGCCGGTGGCGGTGTTTTCCATGGAAATGTCCGCCGAGCAGCTGGTGATGCGCATGATTTCATCCTGGGGCCGGGTAGACCAGGGGCGCCTGCGCAGTGGCCGGCTGGAGGAGCAGGACTGGCCGAGAATTACCTCTGCAATTTCCATCATGAGCGAGAACGCCAAGTTGTTCATTGATGATTCGCCGGCGCTATCACCTGGCGAAATGCGCGCCCGTGCCCGGCGCCTGAAGCGCGAGCACGATATCGGCCTGATCGTGGTCGATTATCTGCAGCTCATGCAGGTGCATGGCACCAGCGAGAACCGCACGAATGAAATTTCCGAAATTTCGCGCAATCTGAAAGCGCTGGCCAAAGAGCTGGAAGTGCCGGTGATCGCGCTGTCCCAGCTCAACCGCCAGGTAGAACAGCGCGACAATAAGCGCCCGCGCATGTCGGACCTGCGCGAATCTGGCGGCATCGAGCAGGACGCTGATCTCATCGTGTTCATCTATCGCGACGAAGTCTACAATCCCGAGACCGACGCCAAGGGCATAGCCGAGATCATAATTGGCAAGCAGCGTAACGGCCCGCTGGGTATGGTGCCTACCACTTTTCTTGGCCATTTCACGCGCTTCGAAAACTTCACCGACCAGTACGAAGACTGGGATAGCGCCGAATAACCCCTGCCATGTCCCGCCAAACCGAGGCGTTAATAAATACCGATGCCCTGCGGCATAATCTGCGCCGGGTGCGTGAATGCGCCCCGAACAGCCGCGTAATCGCGGCGATCAAAGCCGATGCCTACGGCCACGGCGCCGTTCAAGTGGCAAGCGCGCTGGATCAGGCCGATGCTTTTGCGCTTGCCAGTATCGACGAGGCCCTGTGCCTGCGCTGGAGCGGGGTAAACAAGCCATTGATGCTCCTGAGTACGCCGGTTAATGCCGAGATGTTGGCAGTCTGCGCCGAGCACGCCCTGCAACCGGTCGTGTTCGAACCCGGGCATCTGGCAGCATTGGCCGAGTACCGCGGGCCTGCGCTAACGCTCTGGATCAAGCTCGATACAGGCATGCACCGGCTCGGGTTTAATCCCGCCCAGGCACGGGATATTTATGCCCGAATCGAACAGATGCCAGACGTCTCGATCGCCGGCTGGTTAACGCATCTGGCCTGCGCGGATGATGTGGACGACCACCACACCCCGCAGCAAATAGAAACTTTCCAGAAAGCGCTGGGTGATTTACCAGGCGAACGCTCTATCGCCAATTCTGCCGGTGTCATGGCCTGGCCGGCGTGTCATCTGGACGCCGTGCGGCCAGGCATCATGCTTTACGGCGCCTCGCCGCTAATGCATAAGTCGGCCGAAGATTTGGGGCTCATGCCGGCGATGACGCTGCGTGCACCCTTGATCAGCATAAAAGAAATCGCAGCCGGGGAGGCCGTGGGCTACGGTGCAACCTGGTGTGCACCACGCGCGACCCGCATTGGGGTGGTGGCCATTGGCTATGGCGATGGTTATCCACGGCATTTGGCCAGCGATACGCCGGTTTTGATCCATGGCGAACGGGCCAGGGTGGTCGGCCGGGTTTCGATGGACATGATTACCGTGGACCTGCAAAACTGTCCGAATGCGCGGCTGGGTGATGCGGTTACATTATGGGGGCAAGGCTTGCCCGCGGACGAGATTGCCAGCGCAGCCGGCACCATCGCCTACGAGTTGTTTTGTCAGCTTACCAGACGTGTCTCGTTCCGGTATCTAAGCTAGGGATAGACCACGTAGCGCACATCGGCCTGCAACGGCTGTAATAATTAACGCACATTTTTTTGATCGCCCACCGGTCCCAGATAAATAAAGGTTAAATCCGGATAAGTAGCTTTGTTATGCGCGCGCATCAGCGTTCTGATCACTTTCAGATTATGTTGCGCGTCGGGTCCGATCACTGCCATATAGGCCGAACCCAGGGGGGTTATCCTGTAATCCGGACTGGATTTCTTCGACGTTGTTTTTTATCGCCTCGCCCGGGTCTATATGGAGCTCCGGGTCGAAATCGAACAAATAATAATCCAGTTTGCCGGCTGGTATTTCCTGAGACGCAAGCACAAATGCGGTGTTGTCGTCGTAGACCGGCTGCACGCCGCTTACCTTATCCGCCGCGTTTTCGCCGCAGGCACACAGCATGAATGCCAATGCAAAAGTCAGGATTTGGCGACGCCTCATTTGCCTGCGACCCGTGTGTTTTCGTAGGCACCTTGCCAGGCGGCCCACTGGGCCTGGCGCGCAGGTAGGCGGGGGTTTTCCTGGCCGGCGTTGTTGCTTAGTTCGTGTTCCCCTAGCATCCAGACTTGACCATTGCTGTCTGCTACTTTGTCGGCATCAAGCCACTGGGTAATCCGGGTCTCGCCGGTCAGATAGGCGCGTATGGCACCCCGGTTGCTGGTTAATACCGTTATTGCAGCATCACTTAACTGAACTCTGAAAATCCGGTGCTCACGCAGGTAGGGCAAGGGAATCGCCAATGCCTGTCCGCCGTGAGTCAGACCCAGAATTTCCGTATCAGCCGCTAAATCGGCTGTGGTCTGATTGCCCACTAACCGGTCCTCGGCGACAAATTCGCGGTAATTGACTTGTCCTTCCAGGTAGCTCTGTTGCTCGGGATTATCGGCGGTTACCTGTGAATCCGGATGCTGGCGCCGCCATTCTCCCCACTGCGTGGTTACCGTGATCAGCGGCATGAGCTGAATGTCCTGGGACACCAGCGACCCCACCACCGGCCGGCCAAGCAGACTGCTCCAGAGTGACTGCGTTTTCGAATCAAACAACAGGGTGTCACCGCGATGCAGAAACCCGCTGGAGGCCAGTTGCCGTTTTTCGTCTTCAAGCAGATAGGCGGCCGCCGAGCCGGTAAGCCGTTCGTTTACCAGAATGAATTCTGCTGTTCAAACTGATCCCGCACCACGCCGTGCTGGGCCACCAGACCGCGCGCATAGGCCCGGGCTTTGCCGTTTAATACAACGCCGTAAATCCATTGTTCATCTGCGAGATTGCTGCTGCCCGCCGCAACCATTTGCGGGCGGGTGAGTGGTGGCAGTTCATCGTTACGACGCAGGCCCACCCATTGCACTTCGTCGAGGCGCACGTTGGCCTCGGGCGAATGATAAAAATATTCGCGATAGTTTACGTCTACCATCGCGTAGAAAGACGCTTTTACCTCGGCATAACGCGGGTGCGGGCGTGGGCCTTCGCGCCACAGCCATTGCTGCCAGGCAGCGGTGTCGTCGCCATAGGATTGCCCGGTCTTGCGTTCCAGCAGGGCCACCATTTTTGCCCGATTTTCACGCCCACCGGCAAAGCGCAGAGCTTCAATTGCCATGGCCGCAACACCGGGCTGCCAGTGGGTTTCGATCCATTCCAGTGCATGCAGGCGGTTTTCCGGCGCGCCGACCGAAAACTGCAGGAACTGGCCGCGGATGCTGGCGTTACTGTCCGGCTCCTTGCTACAGCCACTGGCCAGTAGCAGCAAGGAAAAACCTGCAAAACCAGCGCACGGGTGATATGAAGTAGCAAGAAATTCACACTACGAGTGTGCCAGAAATCGGTCAACGGATTTATGCATAAACCAGATATTCAAGCCTTGCCTTAAGCGGGGCAGCGGCTTTTTCGACCTTGGACTGCATATTTTGCGGACCCACAAAGATAAGCCGGATATCGGGAAAGGTTTTGCCCGCGCTGTCCTGCACGGCCTTTTCAAGCACCTTCAGATTATGTTGCGTATCGTCGCCAATAATACCCAGGGATTTCTTTTCCTCGTTGGCGGCGACCAGGGCTTCAGCCATTTCCTGCCCCAGCTTTTCGGGGTTGCTTTCCGAATTCAGGTCGAACATAAAATATTCCTGGCTTTCCGGCGGCACCCCCAGGCTGGCGATGTGGTAGGCAACCTGGTGGTCGTAGACGGGCGTCCGGGCAATCTGCTCTCCGGCGTGAGTAAAATAACCACCGGCCCACCACCCGCCGACAGCAGCCACACACAGCGCCAGTATTAATCCAGCCGCTCGCATTAGTGCACCAGCCGGGTGTCTTTTACCGCCGCCTTCCAGCCGAACCAGAACGCGCGGTGGGCGGGTAGGCGTGGCAGCTTCTGGCCGTCAGGACCGGCGAGGAAATCCTCGGAAACCGTCCAGCTGCGCTTTTGACTATCCACTACCGTTTCGTTGTCCTGCCAGCGTTCAAAGCGAACATCCTGCGCAGCATAAACGCGATTGGCACCGGACTTGTCGGTGAGTACCAGTATGTTCCGGCCATTGAGCTGGTCTTGGTAAACGCGATTTTGAATCAGGAAACTTGCACTGATTGCCAGGGCATCATCATCCTCGCGCAGCGCAAGAATTTCGGCCTTGTTCGGCAATATCTTGTCTTTTAGCTGCTCCGGTATCGTGAACATCAGATCGTCGGTGGCAAAGTAGGCGTTGTAGGCCGTGCCTTCCGAATAGTCACGGTTGTAGCCGGTGTCACTATCCAGCACTTGGGTGTCGGGGTGGCGCTTGCGCCACTCGCCCCAGGTGGTCGTGACTACTGGACGCCGTTTTAGCACGATACCCCTATCCACCAGCGGGCCGACGACCGGGTAACCCAGGAGTGTGCTCCACAGGGAATCGGTTTCTTCGTCGAACATCACCTTGTTGGAACGGTACAGGAAGCCGCTGGTGCCCAGGCTATGGCCGTCGGATTCGTAGATGATCATTGAGCCGCACAGGGTGCAGTAAACGCCGGTGACGGGAATACCGCCCACGGTGTTGATAAACATTTCATGGTGACCCATGATGCGTTTGGGGTAAGCGCGTGCGTCGCCGTTTAAGTCCACCGCAAAAACAACGTTATCGTCGTCCAGGTAAGCGGCCTGGTCCGCGGCCAGCATGGCCGGCTGGCGCAACGGCGGGATGCCATTCTGGCGCACGCCGCCCCAGCGGATTTCGTCCAGACGAACGCGTGCCTTGGAAACATTAGCGAAGTAGGGCATAAAATGTGGGTGGATCTTGGCGTACAGTGCGCTTTTGAAATCGGCATAGCCGGGGTGGGGTTTGTAGGGGCGTTGCCATAGCCAGTGATACCAGCCGTCGATATCGAGCCCGTATTCTTTGCCGGTTTTGCTTTCCAGCAGGTTAGCCGCATGGCGCCGCGTTGCGGGACTGCGTATGTAACGCAGGGACTCAATCAACATGCCTGCATAGTTGGCTTGCCAGTTTTGCGCCAGCCACGCCAGAGAGTCTTCCTGGGCGCCCGGCGCAGCCCAGATCAGGTTTAGTATCTGGCCTGGGGCGTGTTCGCTGGCGGCAGCGGTGTCATCACTATTGGCGACGCGCACTCCGCTTGCGATCAGCGCGACAAGGATGAATAAAAATACCGGAACCAACAGCCGCATGGCCACAACTTGAACGCATAGGTGATAATGAGGTGACCGTCAGCACCGGAGTCTGCTTGCAATACGCAGGCATGCACGTCGAACCCCAGCAATACGGATTGAGTATGTCTGCGACCGGAAAAATAAAATCGACCTTTGTTTGCGAGCAATGCGGTACACAACATCCCAAGTGGGCCGGCCAGTGCGGGGAATGCGGTGAGTGGAATACGCTGATAGAAACCGCTACCGCGTCTGCGCCCAAGGGCCGGCGCAGTGTGGGATACGCGGGCGCGCAGGCACAAATCCGCCGTTTGCAGGACGTGGCGCCCGGACAAACGCCGCGTACCTTAACCGGTCTGAGCGAGCTTGATCGCGTGCTGGGCGGGGGCCTGGTGCCCGGCTCGGTAATCCTCATCGGCGGCGACCCCGGCATCGGCAAATCTACCTTGTTACTGCAAATGCTGGCGCGTTTGCAGAACATGAACCGGCTGTATGTAACCGGCGAGGAATCGCTGGAGCAAGTGCATATGCGTGCGCTACGCCTGGCGCTGCCGGTCGATGAATTATCCGTGCTGGCCGAAACCTGTGTTGAACGTATTGTGGCACTGGCCAAGGCCGATCAGCCGCAGATCATGGTGATCGACTCGGTGCAGACGGTGTTTTCGCAGGAGCTGGCCTCCGCGCCGGGTTCGGTTTCGCAGTTACGCGAATCTGCCGCCATGCTGGTCCGCTACGCCAAAGCTACAGGTACCGCGCTGATTCTGGTTGGCCACGTCACCAAGGAAGGCACCATCGCTGGCCCGCGTGTACTTGAACATATGGTCGATACCGTGCTGTATTTTGAGGACGAGCACAGCAGCCGTTTCCGCCTGATACGCGCCGCCAAAAATCGCTTTGGTGCGGTCAATGAAGTTGGTGTTTTCGCCATGACCGATGGCGGCCTCAAGGAAATCAGTAACCCTTCCGCTATATTTTTGTCACGCCATGACGATGCCGTTACCGGCAGTGTGGTGATGGTAACCCGCGAAGGCACCCGCCCGATGCTGGTAGAAGTCCAGGCGCTGGTGGACGAGTCGCACCTGCATAATCCGCGCCGCGTGGCTCTGGGCCCGGACGGTAGCCGCTTGGCCATGCTGCTGGCCGTGCTGCACAAACACGGCGGCATTGGGTTAATGGATCAGGATGTATTCGTGAATGTGGTCGGCGGCATGCGCGTATCCGAAACCGCCGCCGATCTGGCGGTGGTGCTGGCGGCGGTCTCAAGCTTTCGCGACAAGCCATTGGACCGCGAGCTAGTCGTTTTTGGCGAGATTGGACTCGCGGGCGAAATCCGGCCCGTGCCAGGTGGGGAAGATCGGCTAAAAGAGGCCGCCAAGCACGGCTTCAAACGCGCGATTGTGCCCAAGGCCAACGCCCCAAAAAAAGGCAGTATTGCCGGGCTGGAAATTATCGGTGTTCAGCGCCTGGCCGAGGCGTTAGAAGTCAGCTAGGTATTGAACCACAGAGAAACAGAGTAACAGAGTAACAGAGTAACAGAGAAGATAAACACGAAACTTAACCCTGTTTCCTCTGTTACTCTGTGGTTAAATTAATCAGCCAGTTTTTCGTTTGCGCGGCGGTTTGATGCGCACCGTTTTTACTGCATTAGAGCGGGTTTGCGCGATCTCGATGGTGTATTTGCCAATCTTGAACGAAGTCCCGGCCTGGGGAATGGTTTCCAAATGCTCCACCACCAGCCCGTTCACGGTCTTGGGGCCATCCGCGGGCAGCCGCCAGCCCATTGCGCGATTCAGAGCGCGGATGGTTACCGTGCCGTCGACCAGATAGCTATCGTCGGCGTCGAGATACACGTTTTTTACCCGGGTGGCCGGATTGGTGGTGAATTCGCCTACGATTTCTTCCAGAATATCTTCCAGCGCAACCAGGCCCTGGATGTCGCCGTACTCGTCCACCACGAAGCCGATGCGGCGTTTCTGGTTCTGGAAATTCAGTAGCTGCTGATTCAGCGGCGTGCCTTCCGGTACGTAGTAAGGCTCGCGCGCGAGGCCCAGCATCGTCTCTTTGGTCAGATTATTTTCTGCCAGTAAAGACAGCACGCGGCGCAGGTGTACGATGCCTTTCAGCTCATCGATCGAGCCCTGGTAAATCGGCAGGCGGGTATGTTCGTTGGCCACCAGTTGTTCAAGAATGGTGTCCCATTCCTGAGACAGATCAATCCCCATAATCTCGTTGCGCGGCACCATGATGTCTTCCACCGTGGCCTGTTCCAGGTCCATGATGGACAGCAGCATTTGCTGATGTCGGCGCGGGATCATGGCGCCCGCCTCGGAAACCACCGTGCGCAGTTCCTCCGAACTCAAGCTGTGCGCGGCGGCGTCTTCGGGTGTTACGCCGACTAATTTCAGAATACCGTTGGTGACCAGATTTATTGCGTAAACAACCGGCCAGATAACCCGCAACATGGGCCCATAGACATAGGAAGCCGGAAACGCAATGCGCTCAGGGTGCAGCGCGGCCAGGGTTTTGGGCGTGACCTCGGAGAAAATCAGTATCACCAGCGTCAGTACCACGGTGGCCGCTAGAATTCCTATTTCACCATAGAGGCGGATGCCGATAATTGTGGCCACCGCCGAAGCGCCGATGTTAACCAGGTTATTACCCAGCAGGATGACGCCGATTAGACGATCTGGGCGTTCCAGTAGCCGCGCAGCACGGCGTGCGCCGCCGTGTCCAGTTTTGGACAGGTGCTTGAGGCGGTACCGGTTTAGCGTCATCAGCCCCGTTTCGGAGCCGGAGAAAAAGCCGGATAAAACTACCAGGATGCCGAGCAGGCCGAAGAGTATCGGCAGGGGGATGTCTTGCAAAGAACTATAGGCCTCTTGGGTATGAAGCTACTGTTTACGTGTCAGTAAGGGGGGTGTCAAGTCCAGTGCTCGCCCAGAATCAGCTCCAGCACCAGCTTGCTGCCGAAGTAGGCCAGGATTAGAACGCCGTAGCCGGCCAGCGTCCAGCGCACGGCGACACGCCCGCGCCAGCCGAAACGCCAACGGCCCCACAATAAAACCGCAAAGAAGACCCAGGCGGTAATCGACAGAATGGTTTTATGCGCCAGATGCTGCGCGAACAGGTTATCTATGAAAAAGCCACCGCTGAGTATGGCCAGCGAAAGCAGGAAAAAACCGGAGGCAATCAGGCGGAACAGTAAATGCTCCATGGTTTGCAGCGGCGGCAGGCCAATGCTGGTGCCGCGCGGGCGCTGATCGTGCAGTCTTCGGTGTTGGATTGCCAATACACCAGCTTGCGCAGCGCCCAGGGTAAGTACGCCGTAAGCCAGCAAAGACAAAAGAATATGCACCTGCAAAGGCCAGTCGAGTGCCGCACTGGCCTCGCTTCCTGCCGGTAGCCAATGCCCGGCTAATACGCACAGGGCCGCAACCGGATATACCACCAGCCCCAGCGCGGTAATCGGTTGCCTTAAATTAAATAACCACAGCAAGAGCGCCGCCTGCACCGCAAACAGCGACAAGGCGGTACCCAGGCTGATTACCAGCGCATGCGCATGCCAGACGCCGTGCAACACCACGCCCAAATGGCAAACAATCGCCAACGCGGCGACTGCCTGCAGCATCCACGGCACGCCATCCTGGCTTAACTGGCGCTTTGCGCACAGGCCTGCGCCACAATACGCGGCGACGGCAACAACAATAAGAATTGACAGGACAGGCATTTGAATAGAGTGCAAAGATGACACGCGATGTTCGCATAGCACCGGCGTCCAGGGAAGCGGATCACACGGCTTGGGCGTTATACTAGCGCCCCTGAATTTGAAAGCCAGCGTTTCTATGTTCGAAAGTTTAAGCGACCGTTTAAGTCGCAGTTTGCAGCAAGTCCGCGGCCGCGGGCGCATTACCGAAAACAACGTCAAGGTCACCCTGCGTGAATTGCGCATGGCCTTGCTCGAGGCCGATGTTGCGCTGCCGGTGGTCAAGCAATTCATCGAAGACATCCGCACGCGCGCGCTTGGTGCAGAAGTCAGCCAGAGCCTTACGCCAGGCCAGGCGCTGATCAAGATCGTCAAGGATGAGCTCACCCGCACCCTGGGCGAGGCCAGCGAAGGTTTGAATCTGCGCCAGCAACCGCCGGCCGTAGTGCTTATGGCGGGCCTGCAGGGTTCGGGTAAAACCACCAGCGTGGGCAAACTCGGGCGCTGGCTGCGCGAACGCGAAAAAAAGCAGGTTATGGTGGTGAGCTGCGATGTTTACCGCCCGGCTGCCATCGAACAGCTCAAACGCGTGGCGGCCGATGTGAATGTAGAATTCCATCCCAGCACGGCCGACCAGGATCCGCTGGCCATCGCCAAAAGCGCGCTGGAAGCCGCGCGCAAGGGCTTTTTCGATGTCCTGATTGTGGACACCGCCGGCCGCCTGGGTATCGACCAGGTCATGATGGACGAAATCGGCCGGCTGCATAAGTTTCTGAATCCGGCAGAAACGCTATTTGTTGTTGATGCCATGACCGGCCAGGACGCCGCCCGCACCGCGGCCGCGTTCGGCGAAGCCCTGCCGCTAACGGGCGTGGTGCTAACCAAGGTTGATGGCGACGCGCGCGGCGGCGCGGCGCTGTCCGTGCGTACAGTGACCGGCAAACCCATCAAATTCATGGGCATGGGTGAAAAGCTAGACGCGTTGGAGCCCTTCCATCCCGAACGCATCGCCTCGCGCATTCTGGGCATGGGCGACGTGCTTACCCTGGTCGAAGAGGCCGAGCGCAAGGTCGATAAAAAGAAAGCCGATCAACTTGCCGCCAAACTCAAAAAAGGCAAAGGCTTCGATCTGGCCGATTTCGCCGATCAAATGCGGCAAATGCAGGAAATGGGTGGTATCGGCGCCATGCTCGACAAAATGCCCGACGCCGGCAAACTGCCCAAGGGCGCCGCCGCCATGGCCGATGAATCACAGATCAAGCGCACCATTGCCATGGTTGATTCCATGACACCGGGCGAGCGGCATTTCCCCGATTTGATCAAGGTCTCGCGTAAACGCCGGATCGCCGCGGGTTCGGGCGTGCAGGTTCAGGACGTAAATCGGCTACTGAAACAGCATATGCAAATGCAGAAAATGATGAAAAAGCTGTCCAAGGGCGGCATGCGCAAGATGATGCGCAGCATGGGTGGCATGCCCGGTGGAGGGGGTCCTGGCGGGATGCCGCCGTTTTAGAATCATGAATCCGGATCCGCAAACTCCCGCCTTTAGGCGGCATTTATTCGCTTCCTTCTCCCCTCTGGGGAGAAGGCTAGGATGAGGGGTTTTGTCTTGGCTTTGCCCCTCACCCTAACCCTCTCCCCAAGTTTTGGGGAGAGGGAACAGTCGCCCGTGCGGCCGACCGATCCGGCCCTTGAATTATTTTAGGGGGGCCGTAACACGAAGCCACCGGCTTTAGCTGGTGGAATATTCACTGCATAACAAAGCGAAGTTTGGTCACCACCCCGGTCAAGCCTTGCGCGCGGGCCAGTGATTCGGCGGTATTGCCGCGCGCATCGCGAAGCGTCGGATCCGCGCCGGCCTCAAGCAACCCATCGATCATGGCTTCTCGGCCGAATAGCGAAGCCATCATTAACGCGGTCTGGCCCGCCTGATTGGTATGGTTAACGTCGCAACCGCTGTGGCCAACAAACCACTTCGCCACCATGTCGTGGCCTTTGAATGCCACGCCCATTAACGCCGAGCTGCCGGCGGTGTCGCTGGCGCAAGCATTGGCGCCGAGCGCGGCCAGGGTCTGCGCGGCCTGCAAATGGCCGTGGTATGCAGCCAGAATGAACGGGGTGCAGCCGCGATCGGTGCTGGATTCGAGCCGCGCACCAGCCGCGACTAATTGCTCGATTTCGGTTACTGATCCTGCCCGCGCCGCCTGCAATAACGCCTCGGACGCTTGCGCCGGCAGCGCTAAAAACAACGCCATCAATACCAAGATAGTTTTGATCCGCTTTAAATATGGCATAGGCGTTATCCTCCAAGACAACTGTGCTAACTCAGCAGATCAAGGCAGGGTCACTCGATGCCGCGATGCTGGCACTTCCGGTAGAAGACCCGACGCTGGCGCAAATCGCGTTGTTTCGCGATCCGTTTTATCTGGCGGTTTGGCCGGGACACCCAATGGCCGGACGAAAAGAGATAGGACAGCAGGAACTCGCCAGTACGCGTCTGCTATTGCTCGAAGAAGGTCACTGCCTGCGCGACCAGGCGCTGGACGTATGCAGCATTACCGGTGCTGCGGAGGATATCGATTTTCGCGCCACCAGCCTGGAAACGCTGCGCCAGATGGTGCGGGCACGTACCGGGATAACGCTAATGCCGCGCATTGCGATTACCCAATCCGATGGCCTGAGTTATGTGCGTTTTGCAGCGCCTGAACCTGATCGCTCTATCGGCCTGATATTTCGTGAAGCCAGCCCATCGCGCATACTGATTTCACGCATGGCCAAACTTGTTCAGGCAGTAATGTCGCAGAATTGACGCTCCGGAGTTATCCCGAGACCGTTAGGCCTTCACATTTTCTGTAAAACACGTATAATTCGCCGCCTTGCCGCGCCAGACGCTGTTTGTGCGCGCTTCAACAATCCCAATTAAGTTTTACCGGTAGACTTTATGGTCAAGATTCGGCTAGCCCGTAGCGGCGCTAAAAAGCGTCCTTTTTATCACGTTGTTGTAACCGACCAGCGCCGTTCGCGCGATGGCCGTTACATCGAACGTCTGGGATTTTTTAATCCTGTGGCGGTTGGCGGCGAAGTGCCGCTGCGTATCAACGTGGAACGAATCGAATACTGGCAAGGCCAGGGCGCGCAAACCTCCGAGCGGGTTCAGCACTTGGTAAAGAATTTTGCCAAGCATGGTGAAGAGTCTGCGCCAGCGCGCGCTGCGCCGCCCCAGAGCAAAGCCAAGCCCAAACCGGCCGCGCCACCGCCCCTGGCTGCGGAAGAAGCAAAACCTGAACAAGCCGAAGCTGCGGCCCCAGCACCTGCTGAAGAAAAAGTAGAAGCCAAGCCGGAAGCTGCGGCCAAGCAAGAAAAGGCAGAGCAGCCGCAAGCCAAAGCCGAGGAAGAGAAAGCCGCTGAGCCTGAGGTCAAGGCCGAAGCCAAGGAGGAGAAGGCCGCTGAGCCTGAGTCCAAGACCGAAGCTAAGGTAGAAAAAGCTGCTGAGCCTGAGGCCAAGGAAGAAAAAGCTGAGGAAACGAAAGCTGATCCCGCCAAGGCAAAGGAATCGGTAAAAGAAGACAAGCAAGCCGCGTCAGAGCAAGCCAAGCCCGAAAAGAAAGCAGAAAAGAAGGCCGAAGCCGCGTCTGAAGCAAAGCCCGCCGAAAAAGCAAAGAAAGCCAAGGCCAAAACTGACAAGGCCGACGCCGGCGAAAGCAAAAAGGCCAAAGCTGACGACAAGGCTGACGACAACGACGCCAAGGAAGAAACGAAGGCCAAGGCTAAGGCGAAAGAGAGCGACGCCGACGCAAAAGAGGCCGATAAAAAGGCCTAACCCCGGTGGCTGACGACGCGCAAGACCGGGTTGTGCTCGGTCATGTGCAGGGCTTGTTCGGCGTGCGTGGATGGATAAAGCTGTATTCCCACACTGCGCCCCCCGACGCTATATTTCAGTACAGCCACTGGCAGTTGCAACGTGACAGCCAGTGGCATCGTCTGCGGGTCGCTGAAGCGCGCACCCAAGGCAAGGGCCTGGTCGCGCAACTGGCCACCACTGATGGACCCATTTCAGACCGCGATATTGCCGCCCAATGGCTAGGCGCAGACATCGCGGTACTGCGCAGCGAACTCCCGAAACTCGCCCCTGGCGAATATTATGGCGCCGAGCTGCTGGGTTTTGGCGTGGCTACGCAAACTGGCGTTGAACTGGGCCGCCTAACTGATTTCATGGATACCGGCGCCCACCCGGTAATGGTGGTACGCGGCACACGCGAGCACCTTATTCCTTTTATCCGGGACACATACGTTCTGAATGTGGACTTGCCCGCGCGCCGGATTCAAGTAGATTGGGATCCAGAGTTCTGATCAAAACCAGCAAAAAATGCGTCTGGATGTAATTACATTGTTTCCCGAGTTTGTCACCACGGTGGCAGACTACGGCATTACTGGCCGGGCGGCGGCTAAAAGACTGTTTGAATTACACACCTGGAACCCGCGTGATCAAGCCCAAAACCGGCACAATAGTGTGGATGACCGTGCCTACGGTGGCGGTCCTGGCATGGTTATGCAGGTGGCACCACTGCGACGCAGCCTCGAGGCGGTGCGAGCGCAACGTAATGACAGCGCGCCGGTAATCGTACTCAGCCCACAGGGCGAGAAATTTGATCAGGCCTGGGCACGCAGGCTTGCAGATGGCCCTGGCGCCATTCTGGTCAGCGGGCGTTATGAAGGCATTGACGACCGGTTTTTGCAAACCGAGGTCGACCTGGAGCTGTCAGTCGGGGATTTCGTACTCAGCGGCGGCGAGCTGCCGGCCATGCTGGTGATCGACGCAATTGCGCGGTTACTGCCCGGTGCCCTGGGGGATGCGCAGTCCGCCGTACAGGATTCATTTACGCAAGGCTTGTTCGACCACCCGCAATACACCCGACCGGAATACGAGGCCGCCGGTGCGGTGCCGGATGTCCTGCTTTCCGGCGATCACGCTGCGATTGAGCGCTGGCGACTGAAACAGGCGCTGGGCCGCACCTGGCTGCGGCGCCCGGAACTGTTAGAAGGTTTGGACTTAAGCACTGATCAACAGCAATTACTGAAAGAATTTATCGCTGAATTAGGCGGATGACCAGGCAGCGACCCACGGCGGATTAAAAATATCTTAACCCCCAGCATATTCCAATCCCGAAATGAGTCTGAAGGGTAGCAAAAAGAGTTAGCTGGCTTTCATCCGTTCGAAGATAGATTCAAAGAGTGAGTGTCTGGCGTTTTGTAGTCGTTTAGCGGCTTCATTATCACTGATTGCATAAGC
>JBDNIO010000078.1:0-9547 GCA_041688215.1 Salinisphaeraceae bacterium
ACTCAGGCCGCTTCCGTGCGCTGGAACCGGCCGATTAAAAACTGGAAAGCGGCCATGAATCGATTCCATATCGAGCATGGCGATAGACTACTGGCCAATCAGTAGGTAAATGCAGTTACACAGTTAGCGTTACAGACTCGGATGTCATCGTATTGGGGTCAACCACAATGCATCAATCACACAGTTATCTCGCAGCGCGACTGTCTGTACCCGTGGTCAATCCCGGGCTGGTGATGTACAAACAATGTGAAATGTTGCTGCAAGTCGGACTGACGCACAGCAAGAAATCCTTCCCACCACCCGAAGTCCCGCAGGATGAGATTTTTCACTCACTGCAGGCGCCGTAATTGCTGGCAATATACCCAAACATGGAGGAAAAAATGAGCGACTATTCCCGCCAACACTATATCGATATGGTCGAGAAACATTATTTCGGTAATGTCGATCATAAGGACATGCAACAGGTGCTCGATTGCTTTCAGCCGGATAGTTTTCTAACCGTGCAAACTGCGCCGGTCACCCACGAGGGTCGCGATGCCGGTGTTCGCGAAATGTTCCAAACGCTATTCGATAGCTATAAATCTATTTGGCACGGTGAATTTGAACATACCGTAGACCCGGTGAACGAGGTCATTTCCTCGCGCTTCACCGTGCGTTTGGAAGACCACGATGGTAAGAAAATAGAGCTACATAATTGTAACTTTTGGTATTGCAAGGACGGCTTGTTTAACCGTGTTTACGTGTTCATGAGCGACGAGAACGTATTGCGATAGCGGTTGTACTTAATTACTCCAAAGGCTATATGATCTAAGCGATGTAAGCAGCGCCCCGAGGCCATCTAATGCATCGCGGGATTCTCGTAGGTTCGCAGTTTGCGCCACAAGGTGGTTCGACTCAGGCCAAGGCGGCGCGCTGCCTCGCTAACATTGCCTCTGCAGTCGTCGAGTATTTCGCGAATATGGCGTTGTTCGCTATGTTGTACAAAATCCTTAAGCGCGTCGGTTTCGCTGTTTGCGTCGCCTGAATTATTTGCCACAGTGAAGAATTCGGGCACTAAGCTGTGCAGCTGATGCTTGGCGTTTTTTAGGCTAAATTCAGGTGCCGCGTACAATACCGCGAGCCGTTCGACGACGTTCTCCAGTTCCCGCACGTTACCGGGCCAAGTGTACTGGCTAAGATAGGGAGAGACGAGTTGCACCATCGGTTCAATCTCGCGCTCGCAGCCGACCCCGTCCAGTTTTTGTCTTAATAGTTGCCGGGTCAGGAGTAATACATCGTCACCGCGCTCACGTAGGGGCGGTAGGCGAACTTGCAGTATATTCAGGCGGTAGTACAAGTCCTCGCGTAAACTACCGTCTGCAATCGCTTCTTTCAGGTTGCGGTTGGTAGCGGCGACAACGCGTATGTCTACTGGCACTGGGTCCCCGCCTAAGGGCGAGATTATTTTTTCCTGGAGCACTCGCAACAATCGCGTCTGCAGTGTTATCGGCATTTCCACGATCTCGTCGAGAAAAATTGTGCCTGTATGGGCCATCTCGAATAGCCCTGTCTGGCCGCCTTTGCGTGAGCCGGTAAAAGCACCCTCTTCATAGCCGAATAGCTCGCTTTCTAAAAGCGTGTCAGGAATCGCCGCACAGTTGACGGCGACAAAGGGTGCTTTGCTGCGTCTGCTGGCGTTATGGATACCTTGCGCGAAGAGTTCTTTGCCGGTACCCGTCTCCCCAGTCAACAGGACTGTGGCCTCGGTGTCTGCATATTGCCTGCATAGGTCACGTGCGCTCTCTATTGCCACAGATTCACCCGTAATTTGCGAAAAATCGTAGTGCGCCGAGAATTTCATGCGGCGGTTGCGGGAGCGTATATTGCGGTCCACCCGTGAAATTGCTTTGGCGTCCTGCACCGTCAAAACCGCGCCGCTGACGCTGCCATTGGTGCGAATCGGGATGCGGTTAATAACCACGGTTTTCTTGTTGATATTCTCCACGCGTTCCAAATCCCAACGGTCGTACTTGACCGTGTCCCCAAGGTTTAATTGCGGCGCAAGCTCGTTGAGATACTTGCCTTGCGCATCTTCCGCGGATAGCCCGGTAAGGACTTCCATCGCGGGATTGACTAAAAGAATGCGCTGTTCGTTGTCGACGGCTACGACACCTTCGTTCAGATGGCTGAGGATTGTATTGATCCGTTCGGCGCGTTGCTCCTCGGTGGAGCGAATATGAGCGATTTCGATGGCGTCTTCTATCGACTGACGTACCGAATTTCGCGAGTAGGCCAACACGCCAATCAGACCTTCTCCCTCGGCGAGGTCAACGATCAGGCTCGATCCGACAATGACGTCAAAACCAAGGCGCGCCAACTCTCGAAATGCTTCTTTGGCACCATCCAACGTGGTGTAGCAACGTTGTTCAATCTCAAGGTTAACCAAGTCCTTGATTTCCTCGAGTTCGCTGTTGGGCTCTCTATAAGTTACCACAGCAACATGATCCGACAACTTTCGCGCCTTGAGCATTGCGCGCATTAAATCGACGCCGGTGACCGGTACCCGGACCACGGGTGTACCGAAGGTATCCTTGAGATACGCACCATTCGCGCCAGCGCTTAGAAAAACATCAACGCTGTCCTCCGCCACCAGGCGCTGCGCGATGTCCGCGGCGTCATCGAAGATTTTATCAATAACCGTAAATTGCACCCGGTCTTCATAGTCAGGAATGAGACTACGCACCAAGCGGCTTAGACCGCGATAGCTGATTACAACAATGCGTGGTTTATTAGATTCAATAGCTGGCATTATGTGGCACACCCCTTGCGATCCGTGATCAATTGTTTCTTATTTGTAACACAACCGTCGCAATTGGGGTAATCGAATGCCAAGATAAGACGTCAATCGCCTATCCGAGGACTTTATTATTTCTCAAAAAATTAGTGCAAACAACTGAAATTATTGAACAAAATACTTAAATTAAGAGGCAGGGCTTTGGATGTGGCACAGGGCTTGCTCGCTTTGCACAGTAGGCGTGCCGCATGCAATATCGTTGCTTACCGGTATGCGGGAGAATAGTTTGAAAAACGGCCAAGCGAGTACGGGCTGAATTAGAGATATTGGAGAGTTGATGAAGGCGCTGGAGGGCATAACGATTCTTGATCTGACGCACATGTTGTCCGGGCCATTCGGCACCATGCTGTTGGCGGATTTGGGTGCGCACACGATTAAGGTGGAGCCGCCGGGTCGCGGCGAAGGCACGCGTAAACTGCTGGCCAGCGACCCGGATCATTCGCTTAACGGCATGGGGGCGTATTTCTTAACGCTGTCCCGCAATAAACAGAGCGTATGCATAGATCTTAAGTCGGAGGAAGGCCTCAAGCTGTTCTATGACCTGGTGGCGCATGCCGATATCGTATTCGACAACTTCAGCGCGGGTGTTACCGCGCGGCTAAAGATTGATCATGAAACGCTCGCGGCGATTAATCCCAAAATTATTACTTGCACCGTAACCGGCTTCGGAGAGACCGGGCCGGACACGCTGCGGCCTGCTTTTGATCAGGTTGTACAGGGTATGGGCGGGGGCATGTCGATTACCGGTCATCCAGACGCCACGCCGGTGCGTTCAGGCATTCCTATTGGGGATCTGGGCGGTGGTATGTTTGGCGCAATGGGTGTGCTCGCTGCGTTGGTGGCCCGCGAACGCACCGGCCGTGGCCAGCATATCGATGTATCGATGCTTGACTGCCAGATATCGCTGCTCAACTACATGGCCACCATGTTTCTCATGACCAACAAGAATCCCAAGCAACTGGGCAATGCGCACTTTGTACATGTGCCCTACAACACGTTCCGCACCAAGACGCAGTACATCATTATTGCCGTCATTTTCGACAGCTTCTGGGAGAATTTGGTCGAGGTTCTGGACGTTCCAGAACTCAAGGACGAAAAATATCTGACCCAGCCAGGCCGTTTTAAAGCTCGGGATTTTATCAATCAGAAAATCGAAGAAGTACTGATTGCGCAATCAGCTGACCACTGGTTAAAAGTACTTCGTGAAAAGCGAATTCCCTGTGCGCCGGTAAATAATTTCGAGCAAGCGCTTAATGATCCCCAGGTTCGTTTCCGCGACATGGTGGTTACAGTGCCGCACCCGGAAAGCGGTGAAGTCAGCATGCCGGGTAATCCCGTCAAACTCTCGGATACGAACGAGCAAAGCTATACCGCGCCGCCACTGCTTGGCCAGCAAACCGATCAGGTATTAAGCGAATTATTGGGTGTGGGAGCCGAGCGAATTGCCGAACTGCGTGAGGCGGGAGTAATCGCATGACCCGCGAGGCCATCACAATAAATGAAGTAGGTCTGCGTGATGGTTTGCAAAATCAGCCGGTGCACGTAGCCACCGAGGATAAGCTGCGTTTGGCCGGCATGCTCGTGGATGCGGGGGTACGGCACATGGAAGCCACCAGTTTCGTCTCTCCCAAGGCCGTGCCGCAATTAGCCGACGCCGCAGAGTTGTTTCCGCGTTTGCCGGCGCAAGACCGGGTCGAATATTCCGCCCTAATCCCCAACGAAAAAGGCTTTAACAGGGCGCTTACCGCAGGCGCGCGTTCAGTAGGCGTGGTGTTATCCGCCACCGACACCATGAATCGCGAAAATATTCGTATGTCGCTGGATGAAACGCGCAAGGTTTGTAACCACATAGTCGGTATGGCGCGAGACGAAAACATACGGAGCCGAGGGTATGTGGCGGTCGCCTTTGAGTGTCCCTTTGAGGGCTTGGTATCGCAGGAGGTGATTCTGCGTTTGACAGACGAATTATTCGAAAGCGGTGCGGACGAGGTAATAATCGCCGACACCATTGGCGCAGCCGATCCAAGCGTGGTCTACGACCGCTTTAATGCTATAGCGCAGCGTTTCGACGTTGATTGCGTGTCAGCGCATTTCCATGACACGCGCGCCTTGGCCCTCGCTAACGTTTGGGCCGCTATGCAAGCTGGCGTCCGAAAATTTGATTCTTCGCTGGGTGGCTTGGGCGGTTGTCCTTTTGCACCCGGCGCTGCGGGTAACGTGGCGACCGAAGATCTGGTTTTAATGTTGGAGCAGTGCGGTTACAACACGGGAATTGATATTGATCAACTCATAATTGCCGTACATGAGGCAGAGCGTGTTACCAAACGCGAACTCGGAGGCCGGATGCTGCCTTGGTGGAATGGCCGGCAACGGGATACCGGGAGCGCAGGAAGCTCGATCGCAAAGTAACCATCGTTAAGGGCTTAGCAAAAGGGACCGAATACGAAGACAAGAGACATGGTCAGGGTTCGTATCTAGTACATATGAGGAAGTGAACAATGAGATTAAGTAGTAAGAAATTGTCGAAAATTCGTGGACTTGTACTGCTTCTGAGTGCAGTGCTAAGTCTCTCTTTCACTGGCGTAGCCAGCGCTGACAGGATTAGCTATGAAGGGGAAGGCTGGGAGGTAACACTTACTGGATATCTTAGACAATACCTTTCACTGAATTTAGAGAACCCAATCGAGAACCCCGGTGACGATAAGTTTCGGTTTTCACTGGTTCGGACCGCATTTCAACCTGCGCTCGAAGGTAATGTTGGGCCGGTTTCATTTCGACTACAAACACGCACAACACGGGAAGTTGAAACTGCCTATCTGGGCGACCTCGAAGACTTGGGGGCGAACGGTGGGGATGATTTGGTGGACGATCAGTACAACGAAGACGAAATCCGTGATGCTTATATTGACTTCAAGGTAAGCAAATTAACCAATATACGCATCGGTCGCCAACAGGTGGCCTTTGGTGAAACCGACTTCTTCCAGGCACTGGACTTAATCCATGGCTTCGATTTCACTTGGCGCAGCTTTCTGGTGCCTGAGAACGAGGATATACGTAAGCCGCTTAATATGCTAAATATATTACAGCAAATACCCGCAATAGATAGTGGCTTGCAATTGCTGATAATTCCTGGGGGTGGACTCAACCGTGATAGAGATTTTGGTAATACTTACGACCTGTTTGGTGGGCGTTATGCAAACCAGCCAAATAAGGGCGTCAATTTCCTGGCCCCAGCGGGGGTGCCTTACAATCGAGACCACTCTGAGGGAGATACAGATGATTTAAAGGGGGCACTCCGTCTTAAGGGTCTAATCGGCTCACTCAGTTACTCTTTAGCCTATGTTAGGTCACACAATAATGATCCGGTTGTGAACTCAGTTTTCAATCCGTTCAAAGAGGCGCCAAAAAATGGATTTGCGGAGTTCATTCTCCCTATTATTGATGTAGTTGGATTCACCGCCAGTGGTTACTCAAATTGGGCCGATGCCATATTTTCGACGGAGTTCGCTTATGCAATCGATCGACCTTATAACGTCGGTCAAAACGCAAGTAGTTGTGACGCACCCATTCCAGGATTCTGTGGTATAGATGAGCTGGATACCGCCAGTATGATGGTGCGAATCGACAAACAAGCAGATTGGACGCAATCGCTATTGGGCGCCAGCCGTCCTGGATTTTTGTCGATCCAAGTGTTTGATGACTGGATTGTGGACGATATCCGCGGTAAAGATATCGTCGATCTAGCCGGATACTCTGCAAAGAAAAACTCGCACTCAGTAATCGTAACGGGAATTTTAGCTTGGAATTACGCCAACGATCTCATTAATCCGCAGCTCGCGGGAGGATACGATGGTACTTATGGTGGAGGGTTCATAATCCCTAGCATACAGTTTGTATTCGGTGACAGTATTCGAGTTAGGTTTGAAGCATCACTCTTCTTTGATGACGGAGATGCGAAAGGATCGACATTCGAAGACACTCGCGATACCAATGTCTTTGGCTATTTTGCCAACAATGATCAGCTGCTAGCTCGCTTTACTTATCAGTTCTAAGCGCGGATTTTTGGGATTTGGGATAACGCCGGCCGGTCGCAAAGCCGGTCGGCGTTTTTGTGGCGAGGCAACTCGTGCCAAAAGGCTAACTTTATAATGAATAATCAAGCCGAAACGCGAATCGCCATTGTTTATTACAGTGGTGATGGCCACACGCGGGTGCAGGCCGGATACCCGGCAGCCAAGTTCGCGTAATGAATATTGAAGAGGCGGATAACAATTGGCAGGTGCTACACGACGCGGACGCTATTGTGTTTGGCACACCCACCTACATCGGTTCCGTGGCGGCCGAGTTCAAGGCATTCATCGAAAAACTAAACGGGCCAATCTGGCTTGATCGCATGTGGACCGGCAAGGTGGCGGCTGGCTTTACGGTTTCCGCCGGCCGCAGTGGCGACAAGCTGAACTGCCTCATGCAGTTGGTAATCTTCGCATCCCAAATGGGCATGGTCTGGGTAAGCCAACCCTTGCTCGGTGGTAATTACTCCACCCAAGGCAGCGAAGAAGATCTGAATCGTATGGCAGGCTATCTTGGCGTAATGGCACAGGCGAACATCGATCAAGACACCAGCGTAGTGCCGCCGGAGAGTGATCGCATCACCGCGGAAATACACGGCGAACATATTGCCGGGGTGGCTAGGGATTTAGCCTGGGGACGACGCCTGGCGCAGCAATCCGAAGTTGCAGGTCCCAAGTTTGGACAAACAGGTCGGGTTGGTTGAGGCCAGTCGTAGTTAGTAACCCGGGTTAGCGGTGTTGCGCGAGCTAACCCAAGTCACCCAGGGTAATACCTCCGTCAACAACCAAGGTTTGGCCAGTCAAATAACTGCTATAGTCAGAGGCAAGTAGCATCGCGATAGCCGCGATTTCCTCGGGCTTACCCACTCGACGCAGCGGCACCATTTCGGCCATGGCGGCGAGCCCATCTTCGCCAACTGAATTGATTGAATCAGTGGACTGCGCGGTGCGTATCGCTCCGGGCGCGATGGCATTAACGCGGATATTTTGTGGTCCGAGCTCCACTGCCAATGCCCGCACCAGACCTTCAATGGCTGCTTTGGAGGCGCTATAACTGGCATGTTCCTTCCAACCCCACGCACCGCCCATAACCGATGATAGACAAATCGCCGAACCCCCGCCGCGCTCATGCATAGCCGGCGCCGCGGCACGAATTAGTCGGTAACAGCCCCCGAAATTGGTGTTCATTACCGCGTGGATATCGTCGTCGGTTAACTCGGCAAATGCTTTGCGCCGGGCAATACCCGCGTTGCAGATCACGCTATCGATACCACCAAAGCGTTCCTGCGCTGCGCTCACGAAGGCATTGACTGCGGCCGTATCGGCGACATCGGCCACCTGCGCCAATACCTCGGCGCCGCAATCGGCCACTTGTGCCTCGGTCTGATGCAAACCTTTGCCGTCGACATCGCATAGCGCCAATCGGGCACCGGCCTTGGCGAAGGCTAAAGCCGTGGCCCGGCCAATGCCGATTTGGCTGGCCGCACCCGTAACCACAATGGTTTTGCCTTTGAAATCCATTTTATTTGACTGCCGGCATGTTGGGCTGAGTATCGACCGTTTCGGCCACATTACCGCGCCACACGGGTTTGGGCTGCGCATCGAAGTACAGAGAGACCACTTCGGGGCGCGAGTAATGTCCAGCGGAATCGACGAAGGCTTTGACGGTATCGATTTCCCCCAAGTCGATGTCTGCCGCTACTAAGCGCTCCTCGGCGCCGGTATGGGGTTCGGTTACGAAACTACCCCATGGATGAATAATTGCCGACCAGCCGCCTCCCTCCTTGACCAATTCCTGCGGTCCTAAAGCGTCCTCCATGACCTGGAGTACTTGCGGCGTAACGGTGTCTTCGGCGACCACCACGAAGCACTGGCCGGTTAGCGCGTGGGCGCGGCTAATGGCTTCGACTTGATCGTCGAACAAGGTTTCGAAGCCGGCCAGCGTTGCCAATGCTGGCCACGAGCCAGCGTGGATTTGCATGCCTTGCACAATTAGCGCCTGGCGGGCCAGGTTCATTGTGTGCTCCCAGCACGCCAACCCGCCGATGCGCCCGGCGTGGCTGTCCCACACCTTCAGGGTTGAGCCATCGCCTTGGCCCCAAATATAACGTTCGGCGTAGGTTGGCTGGAGCTTGCGATGCTTGCCTAAATAAGCGCCATCCGCGTCGATGAATACCTGGGTGTTGTAACAGCTGCCGCCATCGCGTTCGCTAACCCCCAAAACCACCGCGGTACCGGCTTGGGCGGCGGCTGTTTGGATTGTTTCTACCTCCGGTCCAGGGACACGAATCGAGGCGCGCATATAGCGCAGATTAATCTCACCCTGCAGTAACGGCGCGTAGCAGTTAATCCAATAGGGAAACCCGGGCACAAAGACCTCGGGGAAAACCAATAAATCAATATTCTCTTCACCCGCTTGGCGGATAAGGTTGCAGGCTTTTTCAACGCATGCGGCAGTATCCAGCAGCACCGCAGAGGCGTGTGCCGCCGCGACTTTTAAGCGTGTTGGGCTAGCCTTGTCAGCCATTCGACTACTCCTTTTGAGCGCGCAGATCGCGTTTAAGAACTTTCCCCGCAGCATTGCGTGGCAGTGCCTGCAGAAATGCCATCGATTTGGGTAACTTGTAGCGCGCCAAGCTTTGCT
>JBDNIO010000079.1:0-28364 GCA_041688215.1 Salinisphaeraceae bacterium
ACTCAGGCCGCTTCCGTGCGCTGGAACCGGCCGATTAAAAACTGGAAAGCGGCCATGAATCGATTCCATATCGAGCATGGCGATAGACTACTGGCCAATCAGTAGGTAAATGCAGTTACACAGTTAGCGTTACAGACTCGCTTGGTGATCAGGCCAATCTCGCTCTGGGTTACCATTTACTCAACAACGCTCTCGGCTCAGAGGCCAGAGCGGTCTTTCAGCGTCTGCCCTTGTCCAGCCCCTATACCAACCGCGGGCTTTTGGGCCTGGGTTGGGCCGAACTGGAAACTGAGGATGACGATGGTAGCCGCTTGCAACGCGTATCTTCCGCCTGGCAACCATTGTTCACACGCGACCCCATGGATCCAGCCGTGCAGGAAGCATTGATTGTCCTGCCCTATGCCGCGGAAAAGTCAGGCCAATTCGATGTCGCTTTACACCTCTACCAGGAAGCCGTCAATACTTTCACCCGTACCCAAAAACAGCTCCGTCAGCGCTCGCCATCCTTGCGCAGTGGCCGCTTGCGCGATGCCATCCTTGATGAAGACTCTGCTGCACTGTTGCACACAAGGGCCATGGCGGAGCTGTATGCTAGCCATTCGTTTCAGGCCCATATCCAAAATTACCGCGACCTTAAACGCTTGCAACTGGCGCTGGCACAGCGTGATGGCTCCACGCAGCTGCAAGCGCAACTTGGGCAGCTGGCCGATCAGGAAATCGAGATTATAGAGAATCAACTGGCGCAAATGGCGCAGGACCAGTTGGCACGTCTGACGCAATATATAATCGATGCGCGCCTGGGTTTATTACGAAATTACAAGCGCGCGCAGAACTCACCCCTGTTGCGCGCGAATCCAGAAGCCGCGCCGCAATAGGCCAGTATCCAAGGCCTACCAACGCAGAAGCACCGCGCCCCAGGTCATACCGCCGCCCACGCCTTCGAGCAACACCAGGTGTCCGGGTTGTATGCGGCCGTCTCGCACGGCCTTATCCAGCGCCAGCGGTACCGAGGCCGCAGAAGTATTGCCGTGTTTAGCCACCGTGGTCACCACGCGGTCTGCGCCCAGGCCCAATTTATTGGCTGTGGTGTTAATAATGCGCTGATTGGCCTGGTGCGGCACCATCCAGTCCAGCGCATCAGCCGATAAATTGTTATGCGCCAAGGCCTCTTGCGCCACCTCTGATAGCACCTTTACCGCCGTGCGGTAAACCGCTTGACCGTCCATTTCCAGATAGGGATTACCATGCACGCGACCGTCGCTGATGCCGCCGGGCACGCGCAGAATGTGCGCCAGGCTGCCGTCCGCGTGCAAATGGCTGGACAAGACACCCGGCTCGTCTGAAGTGCGTAAAACTACCGCGCCAGCACCGTCGCCGAACAGCACACAGGTGCGACGATCATTCCAGTCCAGAATGCGGGAAAATACTTCCGCGCCCACGACCAGGGCGCAGCGATGCTGACCGCAGGCCACCAGTTTGTCGGCCACCCCGAGCGCATAGATAAAACCTGTGCACACGGCTTGTACGTCAAAAGCCGCGCCTTTCTTGACGCCAAGCTTGGCCTGCAAAAGGCAGGCGGTAGACGGAAAAACCATGTCCGGCGTGGTGGTGGCGACCACGATCAGGTCGATATCTTCCGCGTTCACATTCGCGGCCTGCAGCGCTTTGCGGCAGGCCTGCAGCGCCAGATCGCTGGTCATTTCACCCTCGGCGGCAACATGCCGGGCTTCAATCCCGGTGCGCGACACGATCCACTCGTCCGAGGTTTCGATACGCGTTTCCAGCTCGGCGTTGGTCACGATGCGTTCGGGCAGATAACTGCCGGTGCCGGTAATACGGGCGTAAGTCATCACTAGAACCTTTTCTGTCGCGCAAGAGTAAAAAATACCATCACAGACACACCGGGGTAATACAGGGATGACTTGTTTAACCACAAAGAACACAAAGTGCACAAAGGGTGAAGCTCAGGACCTTTGTGTTCTTCGTGTTCTTTGTGGTTCATTTTTTAAAAGAATTAAGCCTGGTGTCTGCGTAGTTTTCTTTTATTCGGGTCGCGAATCACTCCTCGAACTCAATCAGTAAATCCTTGGCGGCCACCGTCATCCCCGGATTTACATGAATTTTCGCTATGGTAGCATCACGCGGCGCGGCGATGCCAGTTTCCATTTTCATGGCTTCCAGGGACATCAGCGACTCGTTCTTTTTCACGGCCTGGCCTTCCTGCACCGCCACGCGCACCACCATGCCGGGAATCGGCGCGCCGATGTGGTTATCGTTATCGGGGTCGACCTTGGGGTGGCCCTGCGCTGCGTCGCTGTCGGCATGAGGAATACGGATCATGCGCGGCTGGCCGTTGAGCTCGTAGAACAGCCGGGTCAGGCCTTCGGCTTCATCCACGGTATTGCCTTGCAGGCTAATCACCAGAGTCTTGCCGGTTTCGATGTCGACGCTAATCTCCTGCTGCTCCTCCAGCCCGTTGAAAAACACGCGGGTGGGCAGGCGACTGACTTCACCGTAGTTGGAACGGTGCTCGGCGAAATCCTTGAATACTTCGGGATACATTAAATACGACGCCAAGTCCGTATCGCTTAAATCCTGGCCCAGCTCTTCTTGGGCATCAGCTCGCGCCTGTTCCAAATCCACTGCGGGCATGGTTTCACCGGGACGGCCTTTTAGCGGCTGTTCATCACGCAGGACTTTCTTTTGCAGTTTTTCCGGAAAACCATCTTTGGGGCGGCCCATTTCGCCGCGGAAGAAGGAAATGACCGAGCCGGGAAAGTCGATCTCGTAATCGGGGTCCGCTACCTGTTCCGGGGTCAGCCCGTTGGCGACCATATAAAGCGCCATATCGCCGACCACTTTTGACGTGGGCGTAACTTTTACGATATCGCCGAAGAGTTTGTTCACATCGGCGTAGGCCTGCGAGATTTCCGGCCACTGCGAGGTCAGCCCCATGGCGCGCGCCTGCTCGCGCAGGTTACTGTACTGCCCACCGGGCATGGCGTGGGTGTAGACGTCCGCGGTGCCGGAACGCACGCCGGATTCAAACGGCGAATAAACGCGGCGCACGCCTTCCCAATAATCAGAGATTTGCTGCAGATCGCGCGCCGCGATGCCGGGATCGCGTTCACCGCCGCGCAGCGCGGCCGCGATAGCGCCCAGGTTCGGCTGGGATGTGAGCCCACTCATGGAATCGAGCGCGCCGTCGACCGCGTCCACCCCGGCATCGATTGCCGCAAGCACACTGGCGGCGGCAATGCCGCTAGTGTCGTGCGTGTGGAAGTGAATCGGCAACCGAGTTTCTTTTTTTAGGGCCGATACCAGTTCAAACGCGGCGCGCGGTTTGCACACGCCGGCCATGTCTTTAATGGCCAGAATATGCGCGCCAGCGTCTTCCAGTTCGCGCGCCATTTCCAGGTAATAGTCGAGATTGTATTTGCTACGCGGATCAAGCAGATCGCCCGAATAACACATGGCAGCTTCGCACACGGCGCCGGTTTCGCGCACGGCGGCCATGGCCACGCGCATGTTTTCGACCCAGTTCAGGGCATCGAAAACGCGGAAAATATCAATGCCATTGCTGGCCGCCTGTTTGATGAAATACTCGACCACGTTGTCGGCGTAATTGGTATAGCCGACCGCGTTGGAGGCGCGCAGCAGCATTTGCAGCGGGAGGTTGGGCATGTCCTCGCGCAGGCGGTTCAGGCGCAACCACGGGTCTTCTTTCAGGAAGCGCATAGACACGTCGAACGTCGCCCCACCCCAGCATTCCACCGAAAACAGATTCGGCAGCATGCGGGTGTAATACGGCGCAATCTCCTGCATATCCCGGGTGCGCAGCCGGGTGGCGAACAGCGACTGGTGCGCGTCACGCATGGAGGTATCGGTGAACAGGATACGATCCTGGTCGCACAGCCACTGGGCGAAACCTTGCGGCCCGCGCTCGAGCAATTCGTCACGAATCCCGGCCGGCGGGTTTTGCGTCAGATCGCAGTCGGGCAGTCGCGGCGCGGGCAAGTCCGCCGGCGGGGGCGTGCGGCCTTTCATTTCCGGCTGGCCGTTGACAACCACGTCACCGATATAGCGCAGCAGTTTGGTGGCGCGGTCGCGGCGCTGTGTGAACTCAAACAGCTCGGGCGTGGTATCAATAAAATTGGTGGTGTAATCGCCGGCCGCGAACGACGGGTGCGCTATTACGTTTTCCAGAAACTGCAGGTTGGTAGACAGCCCGCGGATACGAAACTCACGCAGCACCCTGTTCATGCGCGCCATCATCTCGTCCACGCTCTGCGCCCAGGCGGTGACCTTTACCAGCAGCGAGTCGTAGTAGGGCGTAATCACGGCACCCGAATAGGCCGTACCGCCGTCCAGACGCACGCCCAGCCCGCCGGGACTGCGGTAGACGGTAAGCCGCCCGTAGTCCGGCGCAAAACCATTTTCCGGGTCTTCCGTGGTTACGCGACATTGCAGCGCGTGGCCGTTTAATTTGACCTGATCCTGCGTCGGCAAACCTGAACCGGCATCGCCCATGCGCGCGCCCTGGGCGATGCGAATCTGGGCTTTCACGATGTCTACACCGGTGACTTCCTCGGTAACCGTGTGCTCAACCTGAATACGCGGATTGACTTCAATAAAATAGAACTTGCCGTCGTCGGCATCCATCAGGAATTCAACCGTACCGGCATTGGAATAACCCACACCGCGGCATAGTCGCAGCGCCGCATCGCATAATTCTTCGCGTTGTGCCTGGCTTAGATAAGGCGCAGGCGCGCGCTCGGCGACTTTCTGGTGGCGGCGCTGCACGGTGCAATCGCGCTCGAATAAATGAATGACTTCGCCGTGGTTGTCACCGAGTACCTGCACTTCCACGTGGCGCGCGTTGATCACCAGCTTTTCCAGATAGCCTTCGTCGTTGCCAAACGCGGCCTTGGCTTCGCGCCGGGCGGAGTGGAGTTTTTCTTGCAGTTCGTCTGCGCCCTTAATCTCGCGCATGCCACGCCCACCGCCGCCCCAACTGGCTTTGAGCATCAACGGATAGCCGATGTCCTCGGCGATCGGACGCACCTTGTCCACATCTTCGGGCAGAGCCTCGGAAGCGGGTAGCACCGGCACATCGGCAGCCTTTGCCGCAGCGCGCGCCGAGACCTTGTCGCCCAGCGTTTTCAACACCTGCACGCTGGGGCCGACAAACACGATGCTCGCATCCGCGCAGGCCTGCGCGAAATCCGCGTTCTCCGACAAAAAGCCGTAGCCGGGATGAATCGCATCGGCGCCGGAGGCCTTGGCAATGCGAATAATGTCCTGAATATCCAGATAGGCCGCGATGGGCTTGGCGCCCTCGCCGACCACATAACTCTCGTCCGCCTTGAAGCGGTGCAGGGCAAAACGGTCTTCACGCGCGTAAACCGCCACGGTGCGAATACCCATCTCCACGCAGGCGCGCATGATGCGGATCGCAATCTCGCCGCGATTGGCGACGAGCAATTTGTTGATTGCCATGCTTATTCCCTGTAAAAATCAGCCGCGCGGCCAGCGTATGCTCATTTGCCGGTAAACGCGGGTTTGCGCTTTTCAACGAAAGACATCACGCCTTCCATCGTATCTTTTGACTTACCCACTTTTGTTTGCATGCAAGCCTCGGCTTCCATTTGTGTAGCGGCATCGTTTTGCAAAGCCGCGTCCACCAGGTGCTTGATACCCGCCAGCGCCTGGGTGGGCGCGCTGGCCAGGCGCGCGGCAAACGCGTCGGCCTCATCCGCCAGTTTATCGTCATCCACCACCATGGAAATCAAACCCCAGGCTTCGGCAGTTTCGGCATCGAGTGCCTCGCCCGTCATCATCCAGCGCAGGGCACGCGCGCGGCCAATCAGCCGGGGAATCGTCCATGTACCGCCCGCGTCTGGCACCAGGCCAATGCGGATGAAGGCCTGAATGAACTGCGCCGAGCGCGCGGCAATTATCACATCCGCGGCCAGCGCGATGTTGCAGCCCGCGCCGGCGGCCACACCGTTTATCGCGGCGATATAGGGCTTGGGCATTTCCCGCAGCGTTTGTACGATGGGGTTATAAGTGGGGCGCAGCGCCGCGCCAAAGTCGGGGTCGTTCATGTCGATGCTCTGGGAGGCATCCCGCAGGTTCGCGCCGGAACTGAAACCCCGGCCGGCGCCAGTAAGCACCACGCAGCGGCAGTTATCGTCGCCCGCAGCGGCTTCGACCGCTTCGCGCAATTCCAGCATCAGTTTGCCGGAGAGCGCATTAAGCGATTTTGGCTGATTCAGCGTGATTTTCGTCACGCCGGCTTGCTGCGTAACTTCAATGTATTCGTAAGTCATGGCTTTCCAGTTTTTTGCTTGCACCGATACGGCGATGCGGTATGTTAGCAACGTCTGTTGCGCCAGACATCTAACTACCAAGGGGGTCGCCTTGTCCAATTCAGCCAAAGTAGCCTTGATTGTAGGTGCCGGTGATGCCATCGGCGCCGCCATTGTGCGACGTTTCGCGCAAGAAGGCCTGACTGTCTGCGCCGCACGCCGCAATGCCGAAAAACTCGAAAACCTGATTGTCGATATCAACACCGAAGGCGGCCACGCGCACGCCTTTGCGCTGGACGCGCGCAAGGAGGATCAGGTAACCGCGCTGTTTGAACGCATCGAAAATGAAATTGGCGAACTGGACGTCGTGGTGTTCAACGTCGGCGCCAACGTACCCATGACGATGCTCGACACCCCCAGCAAAAAATTCTTCAAGATTTGGGAGATGGCCTGCTTTGCCGGATTTCTTACCGGGCGCGAAGCGGCCAGGGTAATGCAGCCGCGCCAACGTGGCACGATAATTTTTACCGGCGCCACGGCAAGCATGCGCGGCGCCGCCGGCTTCGGCGCGTTCGCCAGTGCCAAACACGGCCTGCGTGCCATCGCGCAATCACTTGCGCGGGAAATGGGGCCGAACAATATCCACGTCGCGCATGGCATTATCGATGCTGCCGTAGATACCGCCTGGATCCGCGAGAATTTCCCCAATGTAGATCAATTGCCGGAAGACGGGCTGGTCAATCCGGCCAGCATCGCCGAGCATTATGTTTTTATACATAACCAGCCGCGCGATGCTTGGACGTTCGAATTCGATCTGCGTCCGTGGGCGGAGCGTTGGTGACCCTAGTGTTCAACCACAGAGAAGCAGCGAGATGAATGCGTTTCTGCAGGGCAAGCGGCACGCTTGCCCTGCAAGCCAGTCGAATTAACTTAATGACGGGAATCGGTCATGACAAAAACAGTCGAGTTTTATTACGATTACGGTAGCCCTACGAGCTATCTGGCGTTCAAATAATTGCCCGCGTTATGCCAGAAGCATGGCGCAGTGATTGATTACAAGCCGGTACTGCTGGGCGCGATCTTCAAGGCCACAGGTAATGCCACCCCCGCCGCCATACCCGCTAAAGGCCGTTACATGATGACGGATATGGCGCGTTTCGCCCGCCGGAAAAAAATCCCCATGCGCTTCAACCCGCACTTCCCGCTCAACACGCTGACCTTGATGCGCGGCGCATTCGCGGCGATTACGCTCGATAAGCTGGACGAATACAACACGGCGGTGTTCGACGCGGTGTGGGCCAGGGAAAAAAACATGGGCGAACCCGATGTTATCCAGACCGTACTGGACGAAGCCGGGCTGCGCGGGGAAGAATTGCTGGAACGTGCAGAAACCGAAATGGTTAAAACCGCACTTAAAGACGCCACCGCAACGGCAATAGAACGCGGACTGTTCGGTTGCCCTACCTTAATCGTGGGTAATGAGATGTTCTTCGGTCAAGACCGTATGGACTTCGTTGAAGCCGCGCTGACGAACCAAGCATAAACTCCCAACCAACTCAAAAGGATGAAATATGACTCTTGCATTCTGGTGCGTACTTATTGGCCTGCTCATGCCCCTCGTATGGACGGGCTGCGCCAAGTTTTTTGGCCCGAAAAAAATGCCAATCGAGAACAACAGCAACCCGCGTGAGTATCTCGCCAACCTGGAGGGCATGCAAAAACGTGCCGACTGGGCGCAGCAAAATGCCTTTGAGGCGTTCCCCGCGTTTGCCGCGGCCGTCATCATCGCGCACGTCACTGGCGGCGCGGCGCTGGCTACGATCAACACCCTCGCCGTAATCTGGGTAATCGCGCGCCTGGCGCATGGCTTCTGCTACCTGGCGGACAAGTCTTCGCTACGATCGCTGTGTTACTTCGTGGGCATGGGCAGCGTCGTCGGCTGCTTTATCGCAGCAGCCTGACGGTACGCGCCTGCCGGGCGTTATTTTGCTCTACCCGCACTCAGTGAGTGCGCCGAAATGCTCAACCCGCCCGTGGTTAAAGATTGGCTGCGTAAAACTCCGCAGCGGCCTTACTCGTAACGTCAAAATTCTCCACGTAAGACAGATAGTGATGCCCGTCGATGAGCTTGAGCTCCTTCGGCCCGGTAACCTTGTGAAAGGCTTTCAGTGCCTCATCGGTCGGCGTGGTGGTGTCTTCGGTGGCCACAATCATCAACAGCGGCGTGGCGCCGATGCGGTCCAAATACTGGGTTACGTCAAACTCCAGGCTCCAGTCGATGGAACGCACCGTGACTTCGTTTTTCCAGTTATCGGCTTTCATTACCTGGGTTAGATACCGCTAGGTAGTTTCGCCGGGAAAGGCGTGCGGCACACTCGGGTCATCGCTACACATCTGCATTACGCTGGGCGTGCCGCCGTTGAGCAGATTTACCCGCTCGGCGTCCAACTGGTTTAGCAGATCGGGGACCGCGTCATTGGGGATCAGGCGCATCAGGTTGCGGTAACCGCTGATCAGCGGCACCTGCGAAACTATCGCTTTCACGCGCTGGTCTACCGCGCCGAGCATGAGCACCTGCGCACCGGTATAACTGCTACCCCAGATGCCAATACGGTTCGCGTCCACTTCATCCAGGCTCTGCACGTAGGTAATTGCCTGGCGAAAATCACGGGCCTGCTGGATGGGGTCGATATCCTGACGCGGCTCGCCGTCGCTGGCGCCCAGGCAGCGATGGTCATAGGCCAGCGCCGCCAGTCCGTGCTCGGAACACGCGCGCGCGTAATCCTCCAGCGCCTGCTCCTTGACGCCGGAAAATCCGTGCGCCAGCACTACTGCGGGAAACGGACCACTGCCCGATTCCGGCGTGAAAAATGTGCCTCTCAGGGTAACGCCGTTGGCGTTGAATTCTACTGAACGTTTGGGCATTGATTCTCCTCCTTTTTTAGTAATCGGGAGAAGTTAACATGCCGGATTAACAGGCGCCCTGCCCAAACGGGTTGGCCAAACGAATCAAAAAAACGCTTAGTCGCGGGCTGCCAACTGCGCCGAAAGCGCTGCCACCTCGGCTTCCAGTTCCTGAATCCTGAATCCTGCGTTTGAGTTCACCCACATCACCCCGGCCCGCGGATGCACTGGCTTGTTGCGTGTGCGCCTCTACATCCACCGGTCCGCTCAACAAATGCATGTACTCGGATTCTTTGCGGCCCGGTGTGCGCGGCAATTTTACGACCAGCGGATAAGGCTCATAATTCGCCAGTTCAGCCAATGATTCGTCCATCGCGGCGTTGTCGGCAAAGCTATGCAGTCGGCCGCTATGCGCCCGTAATTCGCCCGGGGTTTGTGAGCCGCGCAGTAACAACAGGCAGATAATGGCGTACTGGGCCGCATCGAATTTCAGATCGCTGAAGGTGGTATTGCACAACCGCTGTTTGTATTTTTCGGCACCGGTTCTGAAGTTTTCTTCGACTTGTAAAACAGCCTTGTCTTTCAGGCTTCGCGCGGTGCGTTGCACTTCGCTGGGCGTTAGCGACATCACCGGCTCGCGCGCAGATTTCTGATTGCAGGCGTTGGTCAGCGCGTTCAAGGTAAGCGGGCACTGGTCCGGGGTAGTAATGGATTTTTCCACCAGGCAGCCGATGACGCGGGCTTCTTCGGGGGTAAGTTGTACGAGCATGTCAATTCCTGTGGGTATGCGCGCGGTAGGACGTTCGCCTTCGCTTATTGCGCCCATTCATCTGACAGCCGCTCCGCCTGGGACATAACCAGTTGTATAGCGGCTTCCTGAAGATCAGGGGGATACTTGTGCCGGCGCAGGGTGATTCTTACAAGGTTTCGAAGACGTGCGCGCACGCTTTCGCGCTTATGCCAATCTACGGTAGTGCTCTTACGTAGCTTCTCGGTCAGTTCCAGAGCGATGGCCTTCAATTCCTCATCGCCCAACTCACGCACCGCGCTCTCGTTGTCGGCCAGCGCGTCGTAAAAGGCTTTTTCGGATTCATTCAGCCCCAGTTCCTGACCCCGCTGGGCTGCTTCCTGAAAGGCATTGGCCATGGCGATCAGTTCTTCAATGACCTGGGCGCTTTCAATTGCGCGGTTTCGGTAACGGTTCAGCGTGGCTTGCAAACGTTCGCTGAACTGTTTTTCCAGCACGAGGTTACGCCGGGCCCTGGATTTTATGTTGTCTTCCAGTAGTTTTTGCAACAACTCGACCGCAAAGTTTTTCTGCGGCAGATTACGCACTTCTTCCAGGAACGCATCGGACAAAATACCGATATCCGGTCGTTCCAACCCCGCTAAAGCGAACACGTCCTCCACGCCCTGCGCCAACACGGCGTTGTCGAGAATCTGCTTGAGCACCGCATTCTGTCTCTCGCGGGACAGCTTGTTGTCTGTCTCCGTGGCCTTAGCAATTACGCTCTTGATGGCTTGAAAAAAAGCGATTTCCTCGCGCAGGTCCTGCGCCTCGTCCAATGTGCCGCACAGCGAGAACGCCTTGGTCATGGCCAGCACCACGTCGCACCAGCGCTTCTTGCCATCTTTGGGGCCTTCCTCCAACCCCAGCACGTGATTCGCCGCTGGCAACAGTAATTGCGCCCCTTGTGTGCGGTAAGCGCTGTAATCCAGGCCATCCAGCATGCCGCGCGCCACGTCCAGCAATTCCAGCAGCTTGGCCAGCGCCTCGCTGGCATCCACAGCGGGCTGGCCCTTGCCGCGGTTTTCGGTGTAGTTCTTCAGCGCGTTGCGCAGCTCAGCGGCAATACCAATGTAATCCACCACCAGACCGCCCTGCTTGTCGCGAAATACGCGGTTTACCCGGGCAATCGCCTGCATCAGATTGTGGTCGCGCATGGGCTTGTCCACATACATGGTATGCAGGCAGGGCACGTCAAAGCCGGTGAGCCACATATCGCGCACAATCACCAGCTTGAGCGGATCATCGGCTTGCTTGAAGCGCTTTTCCAGCGCCTTTTTGGTGCGGGCGTTGTAAATATGCGGGCGCAATACTTCACTGTCTGCCGCGGAGCCGGTCATCACCACCTTGATTGCGCCCGCTGCCGGATCATCATCATGCCAGTCCGGGCGCAGCGCGACGATGGCGTCATATAAACGCACGCAGATGTCGCGGCTCATGGTCACAATCATACCCTTGCCTTCCACCGCCGCGTTGCGGGCTTCGAAATGCGCCACGACGTCCGCCGCCACCTGGTCGATGCGCGGCTGCGCACCCACCAGCTTTTCCAGGGTGGACCACTTGCTCAACCCGGCCTGGCGTTTGGCGGTGTCTTCTTCGTCTTCGAAGACCTCCTCAATTTGTTCGTTCAGCCGCTCGATATCGGCCTGGTTAATATCCAGCCGCGCCAACCGGCTTTCGTAATAGATAGGCACCGTGGCGCCGTCGTCTACCGCGTCCTGAATGTCGTAAATACTTACGTAATCGCCGAACACTGCACGGGTGTCCTTGTCCGTGGACTCTACCGGGGTGCCGGTAAAACCCACAAAGGTGGCGTTGGGCAGCGCGTCGCGCAGGTGTTTGGCAAAGCCATATTTGAACTGACCGGTATTCTGGTCCATGACCGCGCGAAAACCGTATTGCGAGCGATGCGCCTCATCGGCAATCACCACGATGTTGCCGCGATCCGTGAGTTGCGGGAATTGATCTTCGCCTTTTTCCGGCGCGAATTTCTGCACCGTGGCGAAGATGATCCCGCCGGAGACGCGCCCTTCCAGCATCTGTCGTAATTCGTTGCGGTCGGCCGCCTGTTGGGGCTGTTCCTTAAGCAGAGACTGCGCCCCGGCGAAGGTTTGAAATAACTGCCCGTCCAGGTCCTTACGGTCGGTAATCACCACAATCGTGGGGTTACGGCATTTGCGGCTGCTGCATCAGCTTGCCGCAGAAAAACAGCATGGAAATGCTCTTACCCGAGCCCTGCGTATGCCAAACAATACCGCCCTTGCGCGAGCCCGGCTGCACCTGCTCGCCGTAAGTGGCACGCTTTTCCTCCAGGTTGCGGTCCGTGGGTGAAGACGCCGCGATAATTGCCACCCACACCGCCTCGCGCACCGCGTGGAACTGGTGGTAACCGGCGATTTTCTTGATCAATCCGTCTTCGGCCTATTCGAACAGCACGAAGTAACGCAGATAGTCCAGCAATAAATCCGGGGCGAAAAAGCCGCGCACCATTTTTTCCAGTTGGTATTCCAGCAACGGCCGGTCGTCCTCATCGCGGATAGTACGCCAGGGCATGTAACGCTCGCGCGGCGCGGTCAGCGAGCCCAGCCGGGCGTGCAGGCCATCGGAAATCACCAGCGCTTCATTACATACAAACAGGTCGGCGATCTCCGCCTTATAGGTTTGCATCTGGTTGAACGCGGACCAGATATCGGATTGCTCCGCCGCCGGATTCTTGAGCTCGATTACCGCAATCGGCAAGCCGTTGATGAAACACACCAAGTCCGGCCGTCGCGGCTGCCGGGTGCCCTGCACGGTGAATTGATTCACCACCAGTAATTGGTTGTTTTCCGGCTGCTCGAAATCAATCAGCCGCACACTGTCGCCGCGTTTGCTGCCGTCCTGCTCCACTTCCACCGCCACCCCGTTAATCAGCATCTCGTGGAAACGGCGGTTGGCCTGGATTAGCAAGGGTTCGCTCAGGCTGGAAACCGCGTGCGCGGCTTCTTCCAGTGCGGGCTCGGGCACGTCCGGGTTCAGACGGCGCAGGCTGGCGAGCAGGCGGGGTGCGAGTACAACTTGCTGGTATTCGGCGCGTTCCGGGGCGTCACCATCCGGGGCGATGTCGGGACCGAAGGCGTAGTCCCAGCCGCAGTCGCCGAACCAGTCGATGGCGAGTTGTTCCAGTGCGTCTTCGTTAAGCATGCGGCGTTTTCGGGATCATGACGTGGGTGAAAACTACGGCTGAGTATCCAGAAGCCGCAACGCGTCGCGCGCTACTTCGCTGGCGCTCTGAAAATCACCGCCACTCACCTGCGACGCAATGTAGTTGGCCTGCTTGTCGGTAAAGTTGATGTTCATTGCCTAACTCCTGCTTCTACACGGTCAGCTTACGTGCGAGTGTCCATATCGGGCAATTTTGGACATTGCTCACTCAGGCGTCTGCTGCTGCGGCTGTCTCGGCTGTTGGCACACTGAGTTCGCCGGAGATGAGTTTGGGGAGGAGAGCGTCACGAAATTCGGCACAATTTTCCGACTCGCTGTTCGCTTCAATTTGCTTACATCGAACTGGTCCCGCGAAACTCTCGAAACTTACAAGCAGCGGTACGGGTGGCACCATTATTGGTACTTGTTTCAGAATTGACGTATTCAGGTTCGGCATCGTCGCACCAACAGCATGACGTACCAACCACTGGCGCGTAATGGCCATATCTAAAACCTCGGAAAGATAGGCTTGTGATGGCCATTTACTCCCCAGCCGCAACATGAAGCAGCCTGTCCCGCACAGCCAGCCTTCTTCACGCTCGCTAATTAATGCGTGTCTTTCGATGTCGCCTCGACGACTATAAACAACATCACCGGTGATCAGCCGGTGCTTTGAAAGTTTATGGGTCATCGCCGTATCGACACGTGCGATGCGCCAAGTTGAAACGCGGCGCTCGACAATGTCCTGGGGCATTACCACTGGGGTACCTTTTTCTACGTAGTCTGAGGAATGTAGTTGGCTACCGAATGGGCCTGTCTGAATTACCCCTCCGCACCGCTGAGCCTCAGCGCCCAGAGTACTCTCGTTCCACCCCTCTGGAGTCCCCCCAAGCTCGGACTCCTGAAAACGGTCGGGAAAGAGGGCCAGCAATTCGGGGGTGAGGCCGAGGCGGCGGCAGATGGATTCCGGGGCTTCGCCGGTGGCCTTGGCGCGGACGGGGTCGAAGTCCACGAACCAGGATTTGAACAGCGCCCGCGCGATGGCCGCCAGCGTTTCGTTCATGCGGCGGTTGAGTTCGATTTTGTTTTCCAGCGACATCGCAACAGATTCAATTCCATCTTTCACGGCTTTCGGTGGGATAGGAATCGGTACTTCTTTCACGTCCCCAAGATTCAACGTTTTCTGAACGGTTGTATTCGCCCTATCGTCAAGAAATTGCTGTACATCTTTGCTTTGCAGGCAAATGTTTATCCAATTCGCGCCGATCTCGGGACGAGGCCGAATGACCGCTATCGCGCGGGCAATATTGCAACCCTTAAGCTCTTCTGGAACCACTGCGCTTTGCCCGCTGGACCCCACTAAAGTAAGCAGGACTTCTCCACCTTCTAAACGGGTACGTTTGTACTTGGCTTCGATATCTGGCGACACACGCAGCACGTCGCCGCGCTGTATCTGGCCGCCCTTAATATTGTTAACTCGAATGATTGGGATACCAGTCGTATCGTGTTGTCCGGGTTGAACGATCCCATATGACAAATTCCCATCGCGGGTACAGTCAATTAGTTTTTTGAATTTCCAGTTCGCCAATCCAGTTAGAGGAGTTTGGATAGTTACCTTGTCGCGCTCGACAATTTGGCGGAAAGATTCACTAATTGCTGCCCAGTCGACTATGTCTACTTTTATGCTCAGATTCGATTCATCAAAGGCACTGTTTAGGTCAGCAGAAAGCGAAATAGGTAGTGGTTGTTCACTGATCACAGCTAAATCAAGATCCGAATATTGTTTCGCAGTCCACTTTACTCGCGAACCAAAAGCCCACACCTCGTATTCGGGTATATGGACTTTCAATATACGGCTGACCTCCTCCCAATCTCGAGGGCGGATATCTATTTTTGGCATTGGTGGAATCTTGCCCAAAGTTAGTTGCTTCTATCATTAAGCTGCTGGTACAAAAATCTCGCCTCGACCAAAAAATTGGGCGCTATTTTGTAAACAGCTTCCGCCTTTTCCTCGTTATATGTGTGGCTGCTGTCAGTTCGCGCTTGACGAAAATTTCGCCACGTCGACCAATCTGAAAGAAGCAAATCCTTCTCATTGCCGGACCGGATTAGGTCTTGAAATGTGCTCAGATCGATATCTCCAGGATTTGCAGCAGTATCTTCTAGATAGCGCTTCAACATCTTGTGACTCAATTCATAGGTAAACTCGAAACACTGAATAACAGAATTGCGCAACTGCTCAAAAAGTCCCGGGTCTTTTTGAGCCATCTCCGACGTGGCGTATTCCAGGCTCTTTTCGAGCTGGCTGATCGCTTTGCCTAGTGGTGAGTAGTCCATGCTCATAATGTTCTCCGACTGGCCTACGGCTGTTGGCTGCTCGGCAGTTTAAACCCAAGCCTGGAAAGGTTCTGCCGAATCTGTTTCTCTAATCTGGCACTCTCGCCAAACTGCTCATCCAGTTGCGCCGTAAGCCGTGCCATCTTGTCCTCGAACGGCTCACCGTCGTCTTCCACTTCGGCGGCGCCGACATAGCGGCCGGGGGTGAGCACGTAGTCATGTTTTTTGATTTCGTCCAGGCTGGCGGAGTAGCAGAATCCCGGCACGTCTTCGTATAGAAACTCCGGTTTGGGGTCGATCAGCGCAATCTCGTCATCGCTTACTTGCACTTGGCCATAATCCATCCGCCAGCCGTGGAAGGTGTCGACAATCTTGCGGATGTCGGTATCAAAGTCGAAGTCGCGCAGCACGCGGTCTTTCATGTAGCCGAGGTTGCGGGCGTCGATGAACAGCACTTCGCCGTTGCGTTTGCGGTAGCCGCCGTCGCCGCTGCCATCCGGGCGGGCCTGTTTGTTTTTGCTCAGAAACCAGATGCAGGCGGGGATTTGGGTATTGGTAAACAGTTGGCCGGGCAGGGCGACCATGCACTCCACCAGATCGGCCTCGACCAGGGCCTGGCGGATGCCGCCCTCGTTATTGGTTTGCGAACTCATGGCGCCGTTGGCCAGCAGCAGGGCCATGGACCCGTTCGGGGCCAGGTGGTACAGCATGTGCTGCATCCAGGCGAAGTTGGCGTTACTGGCGGGCGGCGTGCCGTATTTCCAGCGGGGGTCGTCTTCCTTAACGCCGGCGTTCCATTCCTTCATGTTGAACGGCGGATTGGCCATGATGAAGCTGGCGCGCAGGTCCGGATGCAGGTCGCGGCTGAAGGTATTGGCCGGCTGGCCGCCAAAGTCGAAGTCCATACCCCGGATGGCCATATTCATGGAGGCCAGCCGCCAGGTAGTGGGGTTGGATTCCTGCCCGTAAATGGCCAGCGCACCGATGCGCCCGCCGTGTTCTTCCACGAATTTTTCCGATTGTACGAAGAAGCCGCCGGAGCCACAGCAGGGGTCGTATACGCGGCCCTTGTAGGGCGCAAGCATTTCCACGATGAGCGTAACAATGCTTTTGGGTGTGTAGTACTGGCCGCCTTTTTTGCCCTCGGCGATGGCGAACTGGCCGAGGAAGTATTCGTAGACGTGGCCGAGGATATCCTTGGCTTGCAGGCTTTTGTGGTTGAAGGGAATATCCGCGATCAGGTCGATCAGACCCGGCAGGGCGTTGTCGATGTTCTTGCGAACGTAGTCTTTTTCCAGCACGCCCTTGAGTTTGGGGTTCTCCTTTCCCACCGCGTCTAGCGCATCGTCCAACAGCCTGCCGATGCCCTTGAACTTGTATTCCATGGTCTTGCCGTTTTTCACCTGCAAGACGGTATCGTTGGCGACCTTGGCGCTGGCCTGGATGAAATCCCAGCGCGCCAGCGCGGGTACCCAGAACACGTTTTTCTCGGTGTAGTAATCGCGGGCTTCGAGTTCGTCTTCGATGAATTCGTGGCCGTCTTCGCCCAGGTAGTAATCGTGCGCCGGGTCCTGAAATGATTCTTCGAGTTCTTCACGTCGCTGTTTGAAGGCATCGGAGACGTATTTAAGGAAGATTAGACCCAGCACCACGTGTTTATAGACGGCGGCGTCCAGCATGGGCAGCAGCCGGTTGGCGGCGGTCCAAAGCTGTTTGTCGAGATTATTCAGAAATTCCTGTTCTTCGGGATTCATTGCTTTTATTGATCCGAGGGGTAGAGCGGTGATGTGGTTAGTATTAACAACGACGATTCGGCATTGTTGCAGCCCCGGGCACCCCGGGCAAATTGCCAGGCTGAACGGGTACACTGGCCACATGCTTGATCTGATGCATCGGTTTGCAGAACTGGAAGGATTGGTAACGGGCGACGCCCTCCCATTGTCGTTTCTGTCGCCACTAACTGCCAGCGGCTGGGCCGCGCTGGCCCGCATTAACCGCCATCCCAGGAGCCGCTTATCCGGTGACGCCCGGTCTTACGCGGATACCGTTGGGCTATTGGATGTAGCGGGCGGCGGCGCCGCAAGGCGACAACCAATGCCGGGAAATAGCTATTCACCTCTTGTGGAGTTGATCTCGCACGCGGCGATTGAGCCGTGTAATGCCGTAATCAATGATCTGATCCGCAGCCAATTGGGTGATTTTCCCAGCTTGGCCGGACAGGCCTGCATGGTTACCGGCGAGTTGCACGACAATGTGCCTTCCCACGCAAGCGGTGCAGGGTTTTCCATGGCTCAGTATTATCCGAGCAGTAGCGAACTCGAACTGTGTGTAGCCGATTGCGGCCGCGGCATGTTGCACAATGTAAAGCATCTCAAACCACAGATTGTGAGCCACGGTGCCGCGATTGCATGGTGTGTTGAAGAAGGTCACACCACGGCCAGAGAGCAGGATGACTGGGTGCAGCATTTGCCCGAGGATGCGGTGGAAAACCCTTATGGCGAGGCAGTAGACACCCGCCATACAGACAATCATCACGTTGGTCTGGGGCTTTGGAAACTGGCGCAAATTAGCCGGGCGGCCCGAGGTTCTCTAGGTATCTGGTCGGGCGACGCACGCTGGCAGATTCACAACGACTCGGAAACTCTGGTGGCGGCACCATTCTGGCAAGGCGTGGTCATAGCTTTGCGCCTTCCAGTTGCGACGGCAATAGATAATGAGGGACAATTACTTCTGGGCGAACTAGAAAAACTGGCTCATAGGCTGGAATTATGAACACTATCCGAATAGCAGAATACGGTACCGACCTGTCGAGCCGCTCGACCGGCCATACATTGCGCGATGAGGCGCTGCGCCTTGCCGCGACCGGCCCTGTATTGCTCGATTTTGATGGGGTCCGCTCCGTTTCGCACTCTTTTGCGGATGAGTCACTTGCAGTCTTAGTAGAGTCTTATGGCGAGCAGTGGTTTCGCGAACATATCCGTGTGGTTAATCATTCGCCGATCGTTCGCTGGTCCGTGCTCGATGCTATCCATCACCGCATCAGCGGCCCGCTTGAGGCGGCCTGATAGCGTTCGTAGGCTTATAGAACGTTGACCCTTATTTCACCATCGCCTATTTAGGCGTTCGGTAGTCTAAACACCCGCTCGAAATAGCCCCCCATCTCCTCGACGACTTCACGGTCGTCGACCTCAACTTCCACTTCCACGCCGGCCAGCACCCGCGCCAAACGCTTTTTGTATTCCAGCTGCATCGCACGCCAGATTTCGATGCGCTGCGCCTGCGGGCTGCCGGCGCCGTGCATGGATTCGGTGAGGTAGCCCACAGCGTTGCGACCCAGGGTCATGTTCTCGATAAGTCGCAGATGTACGCACCGGATTTGGTGGCGAAACCCTGGTAGCTGGAAGCAGTCCCGGTACCGTAAATGGTTTCGTTCAGATGCGTCATTTCCACCAGCTTGTCTTTCACGTGGCTGGCCTTGTCCACGCCGTTCATTTCCGCGACTTGCGCAGCGGCGCCGATGAGCACGTCGCCAACCCCGGTTTTGCAAACGTAGGAACGGCGGTGGTAAGCAGTGAAGCGCTGCACCAGCATGGCGGCGTAATCGATTTCACCGTCCATAAATATAAGATCGTTAGGGATGAAAACATCCTTGAATATGACCATCGCTTCCTGGCCACCGTATTGCACGTTGCCGGGGTCGATGTCGCCGCCTTCCATCGCGCGCGAGTCGCAGGACTGGCGGCCGTAGATGTAGATAATGCCTTCGGCGTCTACCGGCACCGCGCCGACGATAGCGTATCCCTCGTCACCCGGAATCAGACGCATGGTCGGCATCACAATCATCCAGTGTGAATTGATGCAGCCGGTTTGATGGGCTTTGCATCCGGTGACATAAACACCTTCGTCCGTGCGTTTGGTGATGTGCAGGAACATGTCCGGATCGTCTTGCTGGTGCGGCGGTTTGGAGCGGTCGCCTTTCACGTCCGTCATGGCGCCGCCGACCACGTAATTGCCCCGATGCATGCGCGTCAGGAACGCTTTCATGCGCTCGTGGTAAGACGTGCCATTAGCCTCGTCCATCTCGTAAGTAACAGAATACAGAGAGTTGAACGCGTTTATGCCGACGCAGCGCTGGAAGCAGGTGCCGGTAAGCTGGCCCAGCCGCCGCTGCATCTTGTTCTGCGCCACCAGGTCATCGGTGTCGGTACAGATACGGCACACGCTCGCCTGTGAAAGGGGAGATAACGGACGCGAGCTAGGGGCGCTCGAGCGCCAGATCGTAAGTCTTGGCAATGGCATTTATAGACGGGCGGATCACCGGATGGTCGACCGGCTCTTCGACTTGCTCACCGAACAGCCACACTTCCAGCCCGCGGTCGCGCAGACTTTCGATGTAGTCGTCGCCGGAATGTATTTTAATCGTTACTTCGTCGTCCATAGTGGGCTCCTGCTGAGTTTCAGCGGGGTGGCCAAAATGCGGTAGCCGCTAGGCGGCTATGCCCTCAACGGTAAGTTCATTTATATCGGTGCGTTTACTGGCATGTTCGAAGGTTATTGCGCAAACATTACCTTCGCCGTCCACATCCAGCACGGTGTTTTCATCCAGGCCTTTGGTTTCGGATATTTCGCGGCTACGAAATTCGATATACAACGTATCAGTGTCTTCGAAGTATTTGACTTTCATGGCTTGTACCTGCGGTCGAAAAAGGCATTGTGAACAGTCTCGCCGTCAGCCAGCACGATCACCCTGAGATATCAGCCGTCCATTTCAGGTGTTTTTGCCCAACGACGCACGCGACCATCGGTTTGCACTTTCTCATGTTCGGGTGATTCGACTACACGTCGAATCCACTCGGTCTCGATTATCGCACGGTCGGGACGCTGCCGTGTAGATGCAAAATAGTGGGTGTATTTGATGATTGCCACCTGCACGACAGGGTTTTAACAATCCGCCTACGCCACCTCAAACAACCCTGCCGCGCCCATACCGCCGCCCACACACATGGTGCAGACCACGTATTTCACGCCGCGGCGTTTGCCTTCAATCAGCGCGTGGCCAACCATGCGTGAGCCGGTCATGCCGTAGGGGTGGCCGATGGAGATGGCGCCGCCGTTAACGTTAAGTTTGTCGTTGTCGATGCCGAGTTCGTCGCGACAATAGATTATCTGCACCGCGAACGCCTCATTGAGCTCCCAGAGGCCGATATCGTCGACGCTCAAACCGTGAATTTTCAGTAATTTGGGGATGGCGAATACCGGCCCGATGCCCATTTCATCCGGTTCGCAACCGGCCACGGCAATGCCGCGATAAATGCCCAGCGGTTGCAGGTCGCGTTTTTCCGCCATGCCTGATTCCATTACCACGCAAGCCGACGCGCCGTCCGACATTTGCGAAGCGTTGCCGGCGGTAATGTGTTCGCCGCCTTCAGTAACGGGTTTCAGGCCCTGCAGGCCTTCCAGCGTAGTTTGCGGGCGGTTGCATTCGTCTTTGGTGCAGGTGACCTGTTGCTCAGACTTCTCGCCGGTTTCCTTATTAACCACAATTTGCGTGGCGTCCATGGGCACGATTTCGTCATCGAACTTGCCGGCTTCCTGCGCAGCTGCAGTGCGTTTCTGGGACTGCAGGGCATATTCGTCCTGCGCGTCGCGGCTTACGTTGTAACGCTTGCCCACGGTTTCCGCAGTGCCGAGCATGGGCATATAAATATGCGGATGCATGGCCTGCAAATCCTGGTCGCGCTTGACGTTCATCTCTTTAGTTTGAACCATGGAAATGGATTCAACACCGCCGCCGACGGCGATATCCTGGCCGTCCAGAATCACCTGTTTGGCGGCGGTGGCAATCGCCATCATGCCGGACGAGCACTGACGGTCAATCGACATTCCGGCGACGGTAACCGGCAAACCTGCCGCCAGCGCCGATTGGCGGCCGATATTGGAACTGGCTGCGCCCTGCTGCAGCGCGCAGCCCATGATTACGTCGCCGACTTCGGCGCCGTCGATGCCCGCGCGCTCTACCGCGTGCTTGATCGCATGGCCGCCCATTTGCGTAGGCATGGTGTTGTTGAATGACCCGCGGTAGGCCTTGGCCAGACCGGTGCGGGCGGTGGACACGATAACTGCTTCGCGCATTACATAGTCTCCAGTAAAAAGTTGTAGCTAAATTAGCGATAGAGAACAAGGAAATTGAACCGCAGAGGTCGCAGAAAACGCAGAGGTTAACAATATTCCATTTTCTCTGCGCGCTCTGCGGCCTCTGCGGTTAGAAAAGATCGTGGCTATAAGCCTTAATTCTGCGCAGCCTCAACCAACGCCGCGAAATTAGCAGGCTGCTCACCGCCGGCACGATAGGCTTTTTCGTTGCTGCGATCAGAAATCGCACCGTCCCAGTTCTCGGCAACCATTTCCGGCGTGGTGTCCTTGCCCAGGAACACGCCTTGGGTTTCCACAATCCGGGCGCGGGCGAAACAGCCGGCACCGGCGGTTAGAATCTGGCCCTGCGGGCCATTCTCGCTTACCAGAAACAGCACGCCAGGCGTTACGAATTCCGGTTCCAGCATCGGATGCATGTTTTCCGGAAACAGCTCGTAAGTCATACGCGTGGCCGCGGTGGGCGCGAGCGAATTGATACGGATGTTGTATTTCTCGCCTTCAAGTTTCAGGGTGTTCATCAGTCCGACCACACCCATCTTCGCGGCGCCGTAATTGGTTTGCCCGAAATTGCCGTACAGGCCGGAACTGGAGGTGGTCATCACGATGCGGCCGTAGCCCTGTTCACGCATGATTTCCCACACCGCTTTGGTGCAGTTCACCGAACCCATGAGGTGCACGCCGAGCACGAAGTCGAAATCGGAGAGTTCGACCTTGGCGAAGGTCTTGTCGCGCAGCACGCCGGCGTTATTAATGAGAATATCGACCCGGCCCCAGGCGTCCATCGCCTGTTTCACCATGGCTTCGACCTGGTCGTATTTGGTTACATCCGCGCCGTTGGCGATGGCTTCGCCGCCGTTGGACTTAATCTGTTCGACCACCTCGTTGGCGGCGTCGGAAGACGCGCCGGTGCCGTCGCGTGCACCGCCCAAATCGTTTACCATTACCTTGGCGCCGCGCTCGGCTAAGGCCAGCGCATGGGCGCGGCCCAAGCCGTTACCGGCGCCGGTAACGATGGCGACCTGATCGTCAAAACGAATTTCCATGGGGTTTCCTCTCTTTAGCTCGTGGTTATTGCGCCGCCCCGGTTATGGGGTAAAGTGGCCGTTTTCAAGCGGCGAGTTTTACCATAGCTGGGTAGCATTTGCCTGCAGCGAGTGAATTACACAACGGATGCGAACAAGCCTATGCGGAAATTAAAAGACAAAGTCGCGGTAATTACCGGGGCCGGCAGCGGCTTCGGCCGCGAACTGGCGATACTCTGCGCCGCCGAGGGCATGGCGCTGGCGCTTACCGATATTGACGAGGCCTCGCTGGTGGCCACCCGCGATCTGCTGCCTGATGATGCACGCGTGCTTTTGATCGGCGGCGATGTCGGCGATTCCGTTACGATGGAAAATGTCGCCAATCAGACTTATGCAAAATTCGGCGCCGCGCACCTACTGTTCAATAACGCGGGTGTGGCCGTGGCCGGGCCGATCTGGACCTCTACCCTGGAAGACTGGAAGTGGACGCTGGATGTGAACCTGATGGGCGTGGTGCACGGCATCCGCAATTTCGTGCCGCGCATGCTGGAACAGGGCGATGAATGTCATGTGGTGAATACCGCATCGGTGGCCGGCTTGCTGTCTGTGCCCGGTTCCAGTAGCTACTGCGTCAGCAAGCATGGCGTGGTTGCGATTTCCGAGTGTCTTTATCACGAATTACAAATGGTGCAGGCACAAATTGGCGTATCGGTTTTATGCCCCGCGTTCGTGAAAACCGGCATTGCTGATTCGGCCCGCAATCGTCCGGATGAACTTGCGGCGAGCAATGAACATCCCATGACCCAGGCGATGAATCAGGTGATGCGCGACGCTGTCAACAAAGGCAAGATCAGCGCCGTGGAAGTGGCCGAGATGACAATGGATGCGGTCAGGCAAAAACGCTTCTATATTCTTACGCACAGCAACATCAAAGGCGCGGTCGAAGCCCGGGTGCGCCATATACTTGATGACAAGAAACCCCATAACTCGATGGCCCGAGGAAAGCAATGAAAGCTCTTTTATGCAAAAAATACGGCCCACCCGAAGATCTGGTGGTCGAAGACGTTGCCGATCTCGAACCCGGCGAAGGCGAGGCGGTAATTGAAGTGCACGCGGCGTCGGTCAACTTTCCTGACGCGTTGATTATTCAAAACCTCTACCAGTTCAAACCCGAGCCGCCGTTTTCCGCAGGCGGCGAATGTGCCGGCATTGTTAAGTCTGTAGGCGACAAAGTGAAGAACGTCAAACCCGGCGACAAGGTCATCGCCATGACCGGCTGGGGTGCGTTCGCGCAGCAGGTTAAAGCCGATAGCCGTGCGCTAATCCCCATGGTCGGCGACCTGGATTTCGTTACCGCTTCAGCGATCATGATGACCTACGCCACCACTTATCATGCGCTGCACGACCGGGCGAATCTGCAGACAGGCGAAACGCTGGCCGTGCTCGGCGCATCCGGCGGTGTAGGTTTAGCCGCGGTTGAAATCGGCAAGGCCATGGGCGCGAAAGTAATCGCCTGCGCCTCTACCGACGAAAAGCTGCAGGTCTGCAAAGACCACGGCGCCGACGAACTGATAAATTACAGTAGCGGCGATCTGAAACAGATGATCCGTGACAAGACAGACGGCAAGGGCGCCGATGTAATCTACGACCCGGTCGGCGGGGATTTCTCCGAGGCCGCCATGCGCGCTATAAACTGGCGTGGCCGCTTTCTGGTCATCGGTTTCGCCAACGGCGAAATTCCGAAAATTCCATTGAACCTGACCCTGTTGAAAGGCTGTGCCATCGTCGGCGTATTCTGGGGTGACTACGCCAAACGCGAACCCATGAACCTGATGCAGGACATGCGCACCCTGCTCGGCTGGCTCGCCGACGGCACCATCAAACCGCACATCTCCGGCACCTATAGTCTGGAAGACGCGCCCAAGGCGATTCGCGCACTGATGGACCGTAAAGTCTCGGGCAAATTGGTTATTAAGCCGCAGGAATAAAGCAATTTAACCTCTGCGGTAAAAAAATCTTAAGGTTACGACTGCAAAACGACCAGAGCGGGCAAGCATGACAGACAAACAAAGCGAAGAATTTACCGGCACCATGGAAGTCCGCGAAAAGCATCAGTTCGACGCCGGGCGGCTGGAAGACTATATGCAGGCGCACGTGGAGGGCTTCACCGGCCCGCTGGAAGTCGAGCAGTTCAAGGGCGGCCAATCCAACCCCACTTATAAACTGAAAGCCGGCGGCGAAAACTACGTGCTACGCCGCAAGCCCCCGGGCAAACTGCTGAAATCCGCGCACGCGGTAGACCGCGAATACAAGGTGATCACCGGGCTTGCTGATACCGACGTGCCGGTGCCCAAAACCTACTGTCTGTGCGAAGACGCAGAGGTAATCGGCACCGATTTCTACATCATGGATTGCGTCGAGGGCCGCGTGCTGTGGGACCCGTCCCTGCCCGATTACGACAACGGCACGCGTGCCGCGATGTATGACGAAATGAACCGTGTAATCGCCGCGCTGCATCAGGTCGATTTTGAGCAAGTCGGTTTAGGCGATTTCGGCAAGCACGGCGACTATTTCGCCCGCCAGATCGGCCGTTGGACCAAGCAATATCGCGCCTCGGAAACCGAGGACATTAAAGCCATGAACAAACTCATGGAATGGCTGCCGGAAAACATCCCCGAAGGCGACGAGACCACCATCGTGCACGGCGACTACCGCCTTGACAACATGATTTTCCACCCCACCGAGCCGCGCATTCTGGCGATTCTGGACTGGGAGTTATCCACCCTGGGCCACCCCATGGCGGACTTCGCATACCACTGCATGAGCTGGCACATGCCCACCGTGTTCCGCGGCCTGGCCGGGGTAAACCTGGAATCCCTGGGCATCCCCAGCGAAGAGGAATACGCCAATCGCTATTTCAAACGCGTCGGCCGCGAGCCGGTGAGCGACGATTACTGGAACTACTGCATGGCCTACAACATGTTCCGCATCGCCGCGATTCTGCAGGGCATCATGGGCCGCGTAAAAGACGGCACTGCCGCCAGCAAACAGGCTGAACAAATGGGCCGCATGGCGGGGCCTTTAGGGGAATTAGGCTGGAAGCAAGTCGAAAAGATACTTGCACGGCAGTAAAGCATTTTTACCGCAGAGGGCGCAGAGTACGCAGAGGACTTAATATTATTCGTTTCTTCCCTCTGCGGTTAATGTCTTCTTTTTAAAAAGTTTCGGAGAACATCATGGATTTCGACCACACACCCAAAGTGCAGGACTTACTCGCGCGGCTCAACGCCTTCATGGACAAAAACGTCTACCCGAATCAACAACGCTATATCGACGAAGTAGACGAAGGCGATCGCTGGCAACCCGTGCCGTTGCTGGAAGAACTCAAAAATAAGGCCAAGGACGCGAACCTTTGGAATCTGTTTCTACCCGAATCCGATAAAGGCGCTGGTCTGACCAACCTGGAATACGCCCCGCTGTGCGAAGTCATGGGCCGCGTGCTGTGGGCGCCGGAAGTATTCAACTGCTCCGCGCCGGACACTGGCAATATGGAAGTGCTGGCGCGTTACGGCACCGAAGAGCATCAGGAAAAATGGTTAAAGCCGTTATTGAACGGTGAAATCCGTTCCGCCTTCGCGATGACCGAACCGGACGTTGCCTCTTCGGATGCGACCAATATTCAGTGCTCCATCAAGAAAGACGGCGATGAATACGTGATCAACGGCCGCAAATGGTGGACCTCCGGCGCCATGGACACACGCTGCAAGATCATGATTCTGATGGGTAAAACCGACCCGGACAACCCCAGCCGTCATCAGCAACAGTCCATGATTCTGGTGCCGATGGATGCACCGGGCATCGATATCATGCGTTTCCTGCCCGTGTTCGGTTACGACGACGCCCCGCACGGCCACGCGGAAGTTGATTTCAAGGACGTACGCGTACCCGCATCCAATCTGCTACTCGGCGAAGGCCGTGGTTTCGAAATCGCGCAAGGCCGTCTTGGCCCCGGCCGCATCCATCACTGTATGCGCCTGATCGGGCTGGCCGAAGTCGCACTGGAAAAAATGTGCCACCGCACCAGCGAGCGCGTGGCCTTCGGCAAACCCGTGGCCGAACAGACCGTAACACTGGAACGCATTGCTGAATCGCGCATCATGATTGAGCAGTGTCGCCTGCTGATCCTGAAAGCCGCCGACAAGATGGACAAGGCCGGCAACAAGGTCGCGGCCCAGGAAATAGCGATGATCAAAGTCGCCGCGCCCAACATGGCCTGCCAGATTCTCGACTGGGCCATTCAGGCCCACGGCGGCGGCGGGGTCACCAGCGACTTCGGCCTGGCCGCCATGTACGCCGGCGCCCGCACCCTGCGTCTGGCCGACGGTCCCGATGAGGTCCACCGTAACCAGATAGGCAAGATGGAGCTGGGTATGCACGGGCTACGTAAAAAACGATAAAGCTCGTAGCGATATATTTAAAGTAATAATGGTATAATTTTTATACCATGTTAGAGTTCGATGAAAGCAAGAGTCAATCGAACAAGGCCAAGCACGGCATCGACTTTGTGGATGCTAAGGAATTATGGAACGACCCTGACTTACTGGAGATACCCGCCAGAACGCATGACGAGCCACGCACCTTGGTTATCGGCACGATAACCGGTAAACACTGGTCGGCCGTAAGTACTGAGCGCCGCGGCAATATTCGCATTATCTCTGTCCGCAGGTCGCGCGACGAGGAGGTTATCCTGTATGAAAGCTAAAGCATTCGAGCGTAAATTCGACGAGGGCGAAGACATTACCGGCGCCCTGGATTTGTCGCAAACCAGGCGCCCACAGCAAGCGCAAAGACGCGTGAATGTAGACTTCCCCGGCTGGATGGTCGACCGTCTGGATAAAGAGGCGAAGCGCCTTGGCGTGACCCGGCAGTCCATTATTAAAGTGTGGCTATCCGAGCGTCTGGCGCAATCCGGCGGTGGTCAAAACCCGCATCATTCAGGCTGACCTCCCTGTTTTAGGACCTAGCCGTTACTGATGCCCAAGCAACTGCTGCTGATCGCCCACGCGCCTTCGCCCAACACCAAAAAGCTCGCAGAAGCGGTACTGCGCGGCGCACGCCACCCGGACATCGACGCGGTGGACATTCGCCACTTGCCACCGCTGGAGGCATGCGCGGATGACGTTTTCGCCGCCGACGGCATAATCCTCGGTACGCCGGAAAACCTAGCCTACATGAGTGGCGCGCTGAAGGATTTTTTCGACCGCAGCTATCCCTCTCTTTTAGACAAAACCCAGGGCCTGCCCTATGCCCTGTACATCCGTGCAGGCAACGACGGCACCGGCACAAAAAAGGCGGTTGAGACCATCGTTACCGGCCTGCGCTGGCGCGCGGTACAGGAACCGCTGATCTGCCGCGGGGAGTTTCAGGAAGAATTTGTCGACCAATGCGAGGCGTTGGGAATGTACATGGCGGCCGGTCTCGATTCCTCGATTTTTTAGGTAGTGCCCATCCATAAACGCTAACCAATTGAACTCAGTACTGTCCCAACGTTTCCCATCCAAAGCCAGATAAATGATTGAATTATAGAATTAATTTCGCATTTAAGCCTGGTCTCGATTTGAACTGTATGCCCAGCGGTCTAAACGGCTTCGTCTTCCAATCGGAGCT
>JBDNIO010000080.1:0-4299 GCA_041688215.1 Salinisphaeraceae bacterium
CGCCTAAGTCTTTCTCGGTCTTTATGCCCTTGGCAAGCTCGCCTGCCAAAGCCTTCATTTTGTCCTGTTCCATCTGCTCTGCTCCTTTGCGGGTACATTACCCTGTGTGGAGCAGTTACACAGTTTTTGAGACAGTCCCACTCGCGACGCAATCTCATGTTCTAATCGGCTCAGCATGGATTCCGGCTCGCGCTACGCGCGTCCGGAATGACGATTAGGTAGGTGCCCCGAGTAGCTCGTCATTCCGGACGGCGCCTCGCCGATCCGGAATCCATACGGCCCACTCCGATTATGCATCCTAAAACGCCGCCAAAACTTCACACATGCATTGACATCGAGCCCAAAAATCCTAATAATACGCGGCCTTTAGCGGCGGCAACGCTGCCATCCCAAATACTACTGGAGTTTATTCGTGGCGAATACCGCGCAAGCAAGAAAACGTGCCCGTCAGTCCGAAGGTCGGCGTCAGCTCAATGCTACCCAGCGTTCGCTGGTTCGCACGCACATCAAAAAAGTGCGCAAAGCCATCGATTCAGGCGACAAGGCCGCCGCACAGCAAGCCTATAGCGATGCGCTGCCGATTATTGACCGCATGGCAGGCAAGGATCTGATCGACGCCAACAAGGCGGCTCGGCACAAGTCCCGTCTGAATACCCAAATAAAGGCGCTGGCCTAATCTTATTGGCCTAGTCTCATCGACTCAAGCGTTGCAAAAATCCCCCGTTCAGGGGGATTTTTTTGGCCAGGAGTCTGCGCCGCAGAAAGTCGCGAAAGCGAAAATGCGTAATCTCGATAGAGTTCGATGGGCGCAGGCTATTGATGAGTACGTATTTGCAGCCTTGATTTTTCTACGGCGCAGACTCCCATATTAAAGCAATACCATATTGTCGCGATGCAGGAACTCGGGCTGCGCAACATAGCCCAGAATGGTATTGATCTCTTCGCTGGATTTACCTGCGATTGCGCGCAAATCACGCGCATCATAATTAGCCAGTCCGCGCGCCAGCTCGGTGCCATCCGGATCAAAACACCCCACCAGATCCCCCCGGCGAAATTCACCGTTGACCTGGGTAATGCCCACCGGCAATAAACTGCGGCCCGATTGACGCAGGACGCTAGCTGCGCCTGCGTCTACACTCACCTGCCCCTGTATGCGTCGTTGCCCCGCAATCCAGCGTTTGCGCGCGCCAAGCTTTTGTTCGCCCGCAATTAACAGGGTACCGACAGGCTCACCGCCCGCGATTGCATTCAGGATGCCCTCGACGCGCCCATCGGCAATTACGGTAGCCGCACCCGCGCGGGCTGCCTGTTGTGCGGCCAGCACCTTGGTGCGCATACCGCCGCGCCCCAATGCACCACTGCCGCCACCGGCCATGTCCAGGAGCTTGCTATCATCCGAATTACATTCTGCGATTAATTGCGCCTCTGGATTGCTACGTGGGTCGGCATCAAACATGCCGGCCTGATCGGTCAGGATGACCAATACATCCGCCTCAATCAGATTTACGGTCAGCGCCGCCAGGGTATCGTTATCGCCCAGGCGAATTTCTTCGGTCGCCACGGCGTCGTTTTCGTTTACGACCGGGATCACGCCCAGTTTAAGCAGGGTCAGCAAGGTGCTGCGGGCGTTGAGGTAACGGCTGCGATTGGCCACATCTTCATGCGTCAAAAGCACCTGCGCGGTACGCAAATCATGTTTTTGAAAACAGCCCTCGTAGGCTTCGATCAAACCCATCTGGCCGACAGAGGCCGCGGCCTGTAGCTCATTCAATGCCTTGGGGCGTTGCGACCAGCCCAGACGTGCCATGCCCTCGGCCACGGCGCCGGACGAGACCACGACCACTTCACGGCCGCTAGCGCGAATCTGTGCGATTTGCGACACCCAGGATTGTATGCGTGCGTGGTCCAGGCCGCGGCCCTCGGCCGTTACCAGGGCGCTGCCGACCTTTACCACCCAGCGGCGGCTATTCGTCAGTAACTTGCGACTCATCTTCCATTTCGCTTTTTTCCTGGTCGCTTTTATCCTGTTCGCGCAACGATTCCAGGCGCTCCATAAGATTACCTACCAGTGGTTGCAGGCTGGATTTGTTAAGCGCGGACACCTTGTAAACCGGCCCCTGCCACTGCCACTGGATACGTTCCAGCACTTGTTCACACAGCGCAGTCGTTTCATCTTCCAGCATCAAATCAGTCTTGTTGAAAACCAGCCAGCGCTCGCGCTGCGCTAAATCAGGGCTGAACTGAACCAGCTCGTCATTAATCATTTGTATATGCACCGCGATATCGCCACCATCGGGCGGCAATATATCGACCAGGTGCAAGAGCAAGCGATTGCGCTGCACATGGCGCAAAAAGCGATGGCCCAGGCCGATCCCATCTGCCGCACCTTCGATCAATCCGGGCAAATCGACCAGCGTAAAACTCTGCAGCGGGCCGGCGCTGACCACGCCCACCTGCGGTTCCAGCGTGGTAAACGGGTAATCTGCGATTTTGGGGCGGGCGCTGGAAATGGTGCTCAGAAATGTGGATTTCCCGGCGTTGGGCATGCCGACCAGGCCGACTTCCGCCAGCAACTTCAATTCCAGGTGCAGATTACGCTGCTCACCCGGCGTACCCTCGGTGCTGCGCTGCGGCGCACGATTGGTACTGGATTTAAAGCGGGTATTACCCAGGCCGTGGAAACCGCCCTTGGCGACCACAATTTGCTGACCGTCGCGCGTCAGATCGCCAATCAATTCGCCGGTGTCGCGCTCATAGCACAGCGTTCCGACCGGCACCGGTAATATCTTGTCGCTGCCTTTTGCGCCAGTACGCTGGCTACCCGCGCCGTTACTACCCCGGCGGGCCTTGAATACGTGATTAACCCGATAGTCATAAAGGGTATTCAGGTTATGGTCCGCTACCATGTAGACGCTGCCACCATCGCCACCGTCACCGCCGTCCGGGCCACCAAAGGGAATATATTTTTCGCGACGAAAACTCGTGCAGCCGTTGCCGCCGTCTCCGGCTTCTACGCGTAAATTGGCTTCGTCGACGAATTTCATGGTTATATAATACTGGTTCTAACGCTCGTTCAGGTTATTCCGGAAAATGCGCAGCATTTATCCGGAATCCATGTCGAGTCAAGCCATAGATTCCGGGTTCACTGCGTTCAGCTCGCTGTGCTCACTACGTTCGGCTCGCGAGGCTCGGGCTACGCGATCCCGGAATGACGATGTCTGTTACCTGAGTCATTGTAAAAGCCACTTATTTAATAAGCCTTAAGCGCACAAAAAACCCCGCGAGTAGCGGGGTTTCAAGCGCAAGATTGTTTGCCCGCTTACCCGGCTTCTACACTCACATATTTGCGGTTATTCGGGCCTTTAACGCTAAAACTGACCTGACCGTCGGATTTGGCGAATAGGGTGTAATCCTTGCCCATGCCGACGTTCAGTCCCGGATGGAAGCTACTGCCACGCTGACGCACGATAATATTGCCCGCATCAACCTGCTCGCCGCCGTAGCGTTTCACGCCGAGGCGTTTGGACTCTGAATCGCGGCCGTTACGTGTACTGCCGCCTGCTTTTTTATGTGCCATTACTCAATACCTTTCCTGGATTCGTCATTCCGGAATTTCCACCAGGAAATATCCGGAATCCATTGTTACTCTTCGCTGCCGCCAGTATCTTCCGCCGCTGCCTCTTCGGCGGCAGGCGCGTCTGCCTTGGCCGCTTTCTTCGGCTTTTTGGCGTCACCACCGGCGATACCGGTAATCTTCAGCTCTGTGAAACCCTGACGATGGCCCTGCAAACGACGATATTTTTTACGCCGCTTGAATTTAACCACATCGATCTTGTCGGTGCGGCCCTGGCTCTGCACTTCGGCAGTAACCTTGCCGCCACTGATCAACGGGCTTCCTATGTTCACGATTTCGCCATCGCTGATCAGCAAAACCTCTTCCAGGTCGATGCTATTGCCAGCTTCAACATCCAGTTTCTCTACCCGGAGGGTATCGCCTTCGGCGATCCTGTACTGCTTGCCTCCGGTTCGTATGACGGCGTGCATACGCATATGCTCCAAAATAATTCGTGGGCCACGGTGCCTGTGTTTCGCTTTAATCGCTACACTTGGCTCGTGAAAGAGCGCGGATTCTAAGGCCCACCACGGCAAACGTCAACGTCTAGCCTCTTCCAATACGAAATGAGTCTGAAGCCAGGCACATGTTTCCAACATGAAATGAGTCTGAGCTAAGCATAACCGTTCAAGATGGTGGGATGAAACTCATCATGAACGTCAAACATTTAACGACCTTGCAGCAAG
>JBDNIO010000081.1:0-4030 GCA_041688215.1 Salinisphaeraceae bacterium
AATGATGCGCACGTCGACCGGTATTTCTGTTTCCGAACCCACGGGTCTGACTGCGCGCTCTTGTATGGCGCGCAGTAATTTCACTTGCATGTGCAGGGGCAGTTCGGCTATTTCGTCGAGAAATAAAGTTCCCCCGTCGGCGCTCACGAACAGGCCTTTCTTGTCGCGCGTGGCGCCGGTGAATGCGCCCTTGATGTGACCGAAAAATTCGCTTTCCATGAGTTCGGAAGGAATCGCACCACAGTTTACCGGCACGAATTCGCATGCCGCACGCGGGCCTTGGGTGTGAATGCTGCGGGCTGCCAGTTCCTTGCCGGTGCCGGATTCTCCGGTGATGTACACCGGGGCCTGGCTGCGGGTAAGTTTGGCGATGGTGGCGCGCAGGCTAGCCATGGCCGGGGTCTCACCTAGCAGACGGGGCGATTGGCCGGGGACCGGGGCGGGCCCGGCATTATTTTGTGATGCGCCGTTGCGTAGTCTGAGTGCCTGGTTGACCAGACGCCGGAGCACATTCACATCCACGGGTTTGGAGACGAAGTCGAAAGCGCCGGCCTTGAGGCTGGCTACGGCGGCTTCAGTGTTGCCGTAGGCGGTAATAACGGCCACGGGGCAGTGCGGGTGTTCCACGCCGATTTGTTTGACCAGTTCTATACCGTCACCGTCGGGCAGGCGCATGTCGGTCAGGCACAGATCGAAACGTTGGCTGGCGAGTTTGCTGCGGCTTTCGGCCAGGTCGCCGGCGCAGTCGGTATCCAGGCCCATGCGGCCCAGGGTGATCTCCACGAGTTCGCGGATGTCGGCTTCGTCGTCAACAATCAGGGCGCGCGGTCGGTTATTCATGTGGCTTGCTTGTGCATGGGTTTGTTATGAGACACTCGCCTGGGCAGTTATCGGGTTGCCAGAGGCTTCCCAGGTGTTTGCCGGCGCAAAGTTTATTCTGAAACAGGCGCCGGCCTGGTCGCCGGCGCGGGGCACGAGTTCCAGCCTGGCATGGTTGCCCTCGCAGAGCTCGCGCACAATATACAGGCCCAGGCCCGTACCCTCGCTGGTGGTGGTAAAAAACGGCTCCACGAGTTGTGCGAAATTGTGGCCGCGCAGGCCGGGGCCGTTGTCGGCGATGTCCAGTTGTATGCCTTGCTCCGATTGATTGAATTTCAGACTAACGACAAGTTCATTCGACTTGCTGCGGGCGTGACGCTCGGCGTTCTCCCACAGGTTGTAGAGAATTTGTCGCAGCTGGTTGGGATCGAACCAGATTAACGCGCTTGCTGGAATGTGGCCAACGTCAAAGCGGGGCGCGTCCTGTCGGCCCTGAGTGTAATCATTGATCGCGGCCTCCAGCCACGCTGCCAGTTTGATCTGCGTGGGCGCGGTTTCGTTGCGACGGGACAGGCCGAGCACGCTTTGCACGATGTGGTCGATACGCCCGGTGTGGCGTTGCACGATGTCGAGCATGCGGTGATCGTCGCCATCCAGATGCGTGGATTCATCAAGTAACTGGCTGGCGTGGCTGATGGCGGACAGCGGGTTGCGGATTTCATGCGCAATACTGGCCGTCAGGTGCCCGAGGGCGGCCAGCTTCATTTGTTGCGCCTGTTCGCTGGCGCGCAAAGCGTCTTCAAGGAAAATAAGCACGGGCGTGCCCATGGTCTGGCCGAGCCGGGTAAAGCGGGGCAGCAGGGAATACTTGCCCGTGGAAAAGGGTTCTGACGCTATCTGCGGCGACACTTCCCAGGCCTGCAAGGCCCAGGACAAGGGGGCCGCCAGGGTAGATAATCGCTGGCCAATATTATTGGCCGGCAAATCCAGCATTTCCCGCCCGGCCTGATTCAGCAGGCGGATGCGGCGCTGCTCGTCCACCACCACCAGGCCAATCTGCATGCGCTGGATAATGCGCTCGTTGAGGGCGGCCATATCGTCGAGTTCGCTCTTGCGCGAGGCGGCCAGCGCCGCGCTGCGGCGTGCGCGAGTGGCAAGCGAATTGGCAGCGCCGGCAGAAATGAACAGCAGCACGCCCAGAATGCCCGCCTGCGCAAACGCCGCGGATTGATCAAGATAAAACAGCTCCCGGAACATCTCCTGGCCGAGCAGGCTCAGGCTCGCTACCGCCGCCAATAATGCGGCCATGCGGGCTGGCACCAGAATACTTGCACCGGCAATCGGCGCGATTAGCAACATGCCCAGGCCGCTGTTTACGCCAGTGCTGGAAAAAACCAGGGCCACGACAAACGCAATGTCGGTGGCCACCAGCAGATAAAGCTGCAAACGCAAACCCGGTTTACGCCAGTTCGCTGCAATTGCAGAGGGAATGCACAACAGCAGATAACTGGCCCACGCACCGGCAAACAGCGCGGGCCACATAACGTCGAACAGATCGCCCATCACGCCGGTGATGGCCAGCGTGCCGCTGCCTACCGCCAGAACCCAGCGGTATAAGTTCAGCGCGCGGACTACCCGCCAGTCGTCATCCGGGTTACGGTGCGCCGGTGTTTTGCTGTCTGCGATGCTCACCAATCGAGTGCCAGATTTGATTTAATCTGAAAAAATGCCCCGCGGCTTGCCGCGGGGTCGGTGCGATGGGGTTTCCAAAGGGGAGAATCGTGATTCTCCCCTTTGGTCGCCCTGCGGGGTTTCATACCCCGTTGGGCGAAATTTAAATTGATTCTTCCTGCTGGGCATGCTTGTCGCTGCAATAGTATTTTTCACCCGCCCGCATAATGGCTTCCTGCTGCGGCAAATGCAGGCCGCAATAATCACAGCGCACCATGGGCTGAAAACTTTCCTGCGACTTTTTTTGCGGTGGTGCGGGCGTCAGGAAGCGTTTGAGCAGAAAGTAAGCCAGGCCCACGAGCCCAGCAAGAACCAGAAGTCGCATGATGATCATAGGGGATTTCCGATGGCGTGCCTTGCCGACTGTTATTTCGGCTGCAGTTTAGCGGAAACAGGACTTGGCGTTTACCCTGTACTTTATTTGCGTAACTTTACGCGCTAAGCGCGATTCGCCACAATGCGCATCGTTTGTGTCGGCATAGTCGGCGCGCCCCAAGCATGTGAGGCCTACAAGATGAATCTGCACGAGTATCAGACCAAAGAATTATTCGACCGCTACGGCGTGCCGGCAGGTACTGGCAAAGTCGCCACCAGCGTGGACGAAGCCGTGGACTGCGCAAAAGCCCTGGGCGGCGAGCGCTGGGTTGTGAAAGCGCAGGTGCATGCCGGTGGGCGCGGGAAGGCGGGCGGGGTGAAGATCGTCAAAGGCATGGACGAATTGAAGTCCGCCGTGGATGGCATGCTGGGCAAAATGCTGAAAACCAAACAAACCGGCGATGAAGGCTTGCCGATAAATTCCGTCTACATAGAAATGCCCGCGGATATCGACCGCGAACTGTATTTAAGCGTGGTGGTAGACCGCGCCTCCAAGCGCATTGTATTCATGGGCTCGCCGGCCGGTGGCATGGATATCGAGGAAGTGGCCGAACAGACGCCGGAAAAGATCATGCACGTGGCGGTGCACCCGGCGGCTGGCCTGCAGGATTACCAGGGCCGCCAGCTTGGGTTTTTTCTGGGGCTGGACAAAAAACAGGTCGGCCAGTTCGTGAAAATTCTGCACGGCCTCTACAACATGTTCAACGATCTAGACGCCTCGCTAATCGAAATTAACCCGCTGATTACCACCAAGGACGGTGACCTGATCGCGCTCGACGGCAAGCTGAATCTGGACGACAACGCCTTGTACCGCCACAAGAATCTGGCCGAGATGCGCGATCCCACGCAAGAGGACGCACGCGAAGCAGAAGCCGCCGAACACGATTTGTCCTACGTCACCCTGGACGGCGATATCGGCTGCATGGTCAACGGCGCCGGCCTGGCCATGGGCACCATGGACCTAGTCAAACTGCATGGCGGCGCGCCGGCAAACTTTCTGGATGTGGGCGGCGCAGCCACGGCAGAACGCGTCACCGAGGCCTTCAAGCTGATCCTGGCGGGCGATAACGTGAAAGCCATTCTGGTGAATATTTTTGGCGGTATC
>JBDNIO010000082.1:0-6127 GCA_041688215.1 Salinisphaeraceae bacterium
GCTACCAGCACGGAGTTGATGTCCAGACCCACGCCGATTAAAGACATGGTGGCGATAATCACGAAGTTGGACATATTCACCGGCACCAGCAGAATGAAACCGGCGACGAAGGAACGGAAAGCAAAGCTTGCCAGTATGAACATGATCAAGTTCAGGAATATGATGATTTCCCAGTAATGCGCCTCCACCACATCGTTGGTTGCCTGTTGCAGAGCGATGGTGCCGGTACCCAGGCGCACCGTGAACAATTCGTGATCTACGCCCACCTGTTCGACCGCGGCGCGCGCGTTGGCCAGCGCCTCGTCTACGGTTTCCTGCTTATTATCCTTATACCAAAGCGAAACGGTGGAATTTTTCTGATTGAAATCGATGACGTGCGAGAACGCTTTTGGCCCCGTACCCATCAGCGCGGCCTGGGCGGCGGCGTTGGTGTCGGTTTCGTTACTGTCGATCGGCAGCCAGCGCGGGTCCCCGCCCTGGTACAGGCGTGCAGCCTCGCGCAGATAATCGGCGAACGACAGTGTCGCCCGGGGCGGATTCGATTTGGTCTCCATCAAATCCTGCAGCTTGGTCATGGTTTCGACGGTATCTTGTTTGCGTGCGACCGTAGTCGGCTCGTCCGGGTTTTTCGCCTCCAACACGATTTCAAGCGTACTCACGCCCGGGAAATTCTGGTTAATCTGGCGGATCGCGGTATTAAATGCAGAATCGTGCCACAGTAGGCTACTGCCTTCTACCGGGTTGCCGACCTTGATGGTTGCGCCCAGCAGCGCCGACACCAGACCTACGACTAACATTATTACGCCCGTGATGCGCGCTGGCTTGCCGGTGGTTGCGTCGCCGACGCGGTTCAGAATCCGCGCCATGAGCGCGTGGATACCGCCTTTATCGCCTTCGGTACCCACGATGTGATCAATATTCTTGGGTACCGGCATGACCGACAGAACCAACGGCGCCAGGAATACCGACGTGGGGATTAGCGCCATCGCCCAGAATCCGCAGAAGAACGCGAAACGCTGCATGGCGGGCACCGGCGCTAACGCGATCAAGAAGATGGCAGCGGCGTCGGTAATTACGCCCAGCGTACCGGGGCCCATCATTACCTTGAGCGCTACGCGGCCCGCTTTTTCGCGATCGCCCACCACGTGCATTATCTCGTAGAAGCGCTCGGTATATTGCACCGTGTGGCTAAACGCGCGCGCTACCAGCAGTAGCGGCACCAGCAACAGCAGGGGCTCTACCGGCAGGCCCAGCCAGCCGACCATACCAAAGCCCCAGATTGCTGAAACCCCGCCGGTAATAATCGGCGTAACCGTACCGGCGATGTTGCGCATGTACAAAAACAGGGAGATGAACAACGACGCCAAGGTAATGCCGAAGATGTAGATCATCTCCGTCTGGTAGTGATAAACCCAGCCGGTTAAGGCGGGTTGCCCGGCCAGATAAACCTCGTGTTCATCATCGCGCGCCTCCTTGACCAAGTCCTGTACAAATTTGAAGGTTTTGCCGTATTCTAGCGAACGCTCGATGAATGTGGCGTTTACCAGGGTAGATTTGCCGTCGTTGGATATCAGGAAGCCGCGCACGTTGGGTGCGCGCTCGACGCGGGACTCGAACTCATCAATTTCGGCCTGGGTTTGCGGTACGCTGTCGCCCATGAGCGGGCGAATGTCTATACCGAAAGGCGTGGCCTCGGCGTAACGCGCCTTGGAGGTGGTAATGGAAAGCACCTGGTCGTGGTCAACACTGGGCGCCAGGTCGATGTCGCGCGTCATGTCCCAGACTTTCTGCAGGGTATCCTTGTTGTAGATGTCGCCGTCTTTGCGCTTGATCATGACTGTCATGGTCAGCGGATTACCGAAATTGGGGTGGTCGCGGTAGGTTTCCGCATACGGATGCCCCACCGGCAATAGGTCCGAGAATATGGTTTTTATTTCCACATTCGGAATACCTGCCGCAAAGAACAGGGTAATGACCGCCAGGACACCGCTGGCAATAAGACGATGGTTGAATACCCAAGCAGCAAGGCCCTGGCGAATTTTCATTTTAGTCGCACCTTCAAAATATCTGGCCGGTTAGAGCCCTGAACGTTGTATAAGAACGGTCGGATTACAAGCCGCAGCATTGCATCCATTTTCTTGTTGTATCACTAAGTCTATCTAGGTTCGCCATCGGCTCAAACTACACCTATGGGTAGTTTTGCCGGAAACATCTGGCACTCATCATGGCATGTAGTATATTGCACATTACAAATCGAATTTTGCAAGCCCGGCGTTTTTGCAGCCACATTGCACGCCGATAAGAATGATTCCGGAGGAGACTTTACATGACCCCATCAACACCCCTGGCTGGCACGCTGGCCATTATCTTTCTCGCATTCAGCCTGCAGGGTTGCGATGCAAACTCGTCGGCGGGCGAGGCTGCGGCGCAGCCGGATTTCAGCTATGAGTCCCAGGAAAAATACGACGACACCGGCTTGACGATAGCCACCGTCGAACCTGACCTGGTCAACCCCGACGTAATCGCACCCGAGCCCGAGCCGGGTACGCCAGCGTTCGCCGTAGCCGCCGATGGCTATACCGTGGAAGCGCAAATGCAGATACGGCTAATGGACCCGGACAAGACTGCGGACCGCTTTCGTGCAATGTACGAGGAAAACTACGCTGCCAAATTACGCAACGCGAGCAACGACGCGATTCAGCAAATCCTGAAAGACAAAGGCTTCATGGTGCAGCCAGTTGATTCCTATGACGACGTCGTAGGCGACGGCGAAGACCAGGGCTTTCTGACCAGCCTGCCCAATTACACCCTCGGCATAGGCAACAAGACCAGTTCCAAAGAATGTGCAGACAACATCTGCACGCAGAAGGGCAAACTGCTGATCGACGGCCAGTACCTGTACCAGATGGCGGAACCGCACACCGGCACCACCGTGGCCTACCGGCGCATGAACCTGTACGGATTACGCATAGAAGAACCCTATACCATCCAAACCTACGAAACCGATCCCGGCGCGCTGATCAAGGTGAAAAACCTGTTCGGCGTCGGCGACGACCTGACCGATACCAGCCAGCAGGCGCTGGTGGCGGGCCTGACCCAGCTCTACCAGAACACCATGGCCGAAACCGAACGCACGATTTCCCGACCGCAGATTCTGGCAATCAAAGAGACGATAGAGCAACTGAAAAACACCGAGACGCGCTAGGGTGATGCTGAAAAAGTCCATACTTGGCCTTTTTAATAGCCAATAAAAACATGTACTTAAGTAGGTAGGATTGCGCGCTCGCTGCGCTCGGCGCTAATCCGACCTACGCGTAATCCATTATATTTCCAGAATTATGCGGTTTATATTTTGTCTACACCCTGTTAAGAAAAGCTGCTAGCGTCGGCGACGCGGGGCCAGCCGTTCTAAAAACGCCTGCTGGTCCGCCAGTATTCGGCGGTTAGCCAGCATTAGCCATTCCGCCAGATTCGGCTCATAGGGCAGCGCCAGCAGCTTCATGCCGGCTTGTTCCGGATTACGATCATCCTTGTGCCGATTGCAGGGTTCGCAAGCCGACACCACATTGGTCCAGGCGTGTGGACCGCCCTTGGAGCGCGGCAGGATATGCTCGATCTGCATTTTCTTGAAGTTGAGCTTATTGCCGCAATACAGGCACAGACCGCCGTCACGATGAAACAGCTCGCGCCGCGACAACGGCGGCACCAACCCGCGTGCAAAACGGTGCGAACGGTCGCGCACGGCAATAATGGAATCGATGGCGATGAGGCTGCGGCCGCCGGTTTCGCGCGAACGCCCGCCGCGCAGATTAATTTTTTTGCTGCCCGCTTCCCAGGCAATTTTATTGGTGAAATACAGGCCCACGGCTTGGCGCCAGTCCACCCATTCCACGGGCAAACCGCCGGCGTCCAGCTTCAGGATTCTCGGAAAAACCTCCACCTCTTGCTCCTCAGTCCGTACCTTGTGCGCGACCGAGCATGCCCGCTCAATATTACGACAAGCTTGCAATGCACAGTCCTTACAGTTTGCTCTGACCCCGCACTTGCGCGACCATTCGTCGCATTCGCTACACACCTTATATTGCAAAAAAAGGCTTGAACGCAACAATGGATGGATCGGCAGGCAACCAGGAAAAGTCAGATCAAGTAATTCGCGGCCTGATACGCGACGTGCCCGACTTCCCCAGGCCCAGCATAATTTACAAGGATATTACACCCTTGCTGGCCAACAGCCAGGGCTTGTCTGCGACACTGGATTTGCTTGAAACCCAGCACGCCTGCCAAGGCATAGACATAGTTGTTGGCATCGAGTCACGCGGATTTATTTTCGGCGCCGCGCTGGCCTTGCGCCTGGGTGCGGGTTTCGTGCCCGTGCGCAAACCCGGCAAACTGCCCGCAGCCACACACGCGCAGGAATACGCACTGGAATAAGGCGAAGACAGGCTAGAAATACATCAGGACGCCATTGCCAGCGGCCAGCGTGTGCTGATCTGCGACGACCTGATCGCCACCGGCGGTACCGCCCACGCCGCCGGCCAGCTGGTGCGTAAGCTGGGCGGCGAATTGCAGGGTTACAGTTTCGTCATTGAACTGGCGTTTCTCAATGGCCGCAAGCATCTGGACGAGCATGAAGTCCATTCACTGATTCGTTATGAATAAATGAGTAAGCACGGAGACAGCATGTACGATTACGTCATCATCGGCGCCGGTTCCGCCGGCTGCCTGCTAGCCAACCGGCTCAGCGCCGACCCCGATACCCGCGTCTGTCTGCTGGAAGCGGGCAAACGCGACAAGGCCTTCTGGATCAACTGGCCCACCGGCACGCTGTTATTACTGCGCAGCAAAGTCCTGAACTGGGCGTTTTATACCGAGCCGGAAGCGCAACTGAACAACCGCAAACTATTCTGGCCGCGTGGCAAGATGCTCGGCGGGTCATCCTCCATGAACGGCATGATTTACATCCGCGGCGCAGCCTCCGATTACGACCACTGGGCCGAACTCGGCAATCGGGGCTGGTCGTACAAAGACGTGCTGCCGTTATTCAAACGGGTGGAAAACCAGGAGCGCGGCGCGGATGAATTCCACGGCACCGGCGGTAATCTGAACGTAGCCGATATCGCCGAACCCGATGGCCCCGGGCGCGACTTTGTCGCCGCGTGCAAGGAGCAGGGGATTCCGGAAAATCCCGATTTCAACGGCGCACAACTGGAAGGCTGTGGCTATTTATCAGGTTACGCAAAAAGGCGGCGAGCGGTGGTCATCCGCGCGCGCCAACCTGCACGACATTGAGGACCGTCCGAACCTCACCGTTATTACCGAAGCCCGTGCCAGCCGGATTCTGTTCGAGGGCAAACGCGCGGTCGGCGTGGCTTATCGGCGCAAGGGCGGTAAGGAAGAACAGGTCCAGGCCAGGCGCGAAGTCCTGCTTTCCGGGGGCGCCGTTAATTCACCCCAGATGCTTCTGCTCTCCGGCGTGGGCGCCAAATCCGAACTGGAACAGCACGGCATCGAACAGGTGCACGAATTGCCCGGCGTCGGCGAAAACCTGCAAGACCATATCGACGTGATCATCAACGTGCGCAACCGCAAACGCGACGGTTTTGCGCTGGCCCTGCGTGCCATTCCGCGCATGCTAGTCGCGCTGTTCAAATACCTGACCAAGCGCACGGGCATGTACGCCAGCAACGTGGCCGAAACCGGCGCGTTCGTGAAAACGCAATCCGAAGTGGCTGAGCCTGATGTGCAACTCCACTTCATGAACGCCTTCATTTACAAGCACGCACTGGAACTGATTCTGGGCTTCGGCTATTCCCTGCACGCCTGCGTTCTGCGCCCGTTTTCGCGCGGACGCATCGGCCTGAAAAGCGCCAGCCCGATGGACGACCCGGCAATTCAGGCGGGCTATTTAAGCGACCAGCGCGATATGGAAACGCTGGTCGAAGGCTTCAAAATCAGCCGCCAGATACTCGCGTCCCCCGCCTTCAACGAACGCCGGGGCGAAGAAGTCTACCCCGGCGAACAGGTACAAAGCGACGACGACATACGCGACTACATCCGCAGCAACGCCGAAACCATTTACCACCCCGTAGGCACCTGCAAAATGGGCCACGACGATATGGCCGTGGTA
>JBDNIO010000083.1:0-9315 GCA_041688215.1 Salinisphaeraceae bacterium
ACTCAGGCCGCTTCCGTGCGCTGGAACCGGCCGATTAAAAACTGGAAAGCGGCCATGAATCGATTCCATATCGAGCATGGCGATAGACTACTGGCCAATCAGTAGGTAAATGCAGTTACACAGTTAGCGTTACAGACTCGCGTGAAAGTCACTTGTATGCTTTTCATTTGCGTTAATTTGCGTTAATTTGCGGACATTTTCACTGTTTTGGACACCGCAGAAATACACTAGCTATCCTTTATCCTGGCTCAGCTTGGCTAGCCTCATGCACTTGCTGAAACCCGCGTGGTAGCTTGCGGCCCCGTTGCGCGCGGTTGCCGCGATAGCCTTCGCGGTCGCTGGATTTGAGCGCAATATGGCGTTTGCCGCTATCCAGCCTTAGCACGGCCTGTTTCGGCAAAATACAGGCAACGACCACCGCATCCGGCGCTTTCACGCCGATCAGCCTGTTGCCCTTGCCTTTGCTCAACTCGGGCAACTCGGAAAGCTCGAAACACAGTAATCGACCTTCTTTGGTCACCACACAAACCTCTTGCTCTTCACCGTCCTGCACAAGCTGAGGCACCAGTACGCCAGCGCCCTTGGGTACGCTCAGTACTGCCTTGCCGGCGCGATTGCGGGCTGCGAGTTCGCCCAGTCGGGTAATAAAACCATAGCCGGCATCGCAAGCCACAAAGCAGACGTCGTCCGCATCGCCGAGCAATACGCCAACGAACACCGCACCATCGGCGGGGCTTAGTTTGCCGCTCAGGGGTTCGCCCTGGCTGCGGGCGGACGGCAGTTTGTGCGCGGCCAGGGTATAGCCGCGGCCGCGCGAATCGAGTAACGCCAGGGTTTGATTGCTGCGCCCGGCGGCGGCGGTGAGAAACTCATCCCCGCTTTTATAACTCAGACTGTACGGGTCTACCTCATGGCCCTTGGCCGCGCGAATCCAGCCATGTTTGGAGAGCACCACGGTGATCTGCTCGGAGGGCAGCAGCTCGGTTTCGTCCAAGGCCTTCGCCTCTTCGCGCTGCACCAGAATACTGAGCCGCTCGTCGCCGTATTTTTTCGCGTCTTCGCTGATTTCCTTCACTAGTAATTTCGTCAGTTTTTTCTTTGAGCCCAGGGTTGATTCCAGCGATTTACGTTCGGACTCCAGTGCATCACACTCGCCCTGTATCTTGAATTCTTCCAGGCGCATCAAGTGCCGCAGACGCAGGTCCAGAATCGCATCCACCTGGGTGCCGGTCAGGTTGAAACGTTTCATCATCACCGGTTTAGGCTCTTCTTCCTCGCGGATGATCGCGATCACTTCGTCGATATTCAGGTAGGCAACCAGCAGGCCTTCCAGCACATGCAGACGGTCCACCACCTGATCGAGGCGATATTGCAGGCGACGGCGCACCGTTTCGGTACGCAGCTGCAGCCATTCGGTCAACAAGTCGCGCAAATTTTTAACCTGCGGACGGCCGTCCAAACCGATCACATTCAGATTTACCCGCACGCTTTTTTCCAAAGGCGTGGTCGCGAATAAATGCGTCATCAAGCGCTGGGCGTCCACCCGGTTACTGCGCGGCACGATGACCAGGCGTGTGGGATTTTCGTGATCGGACTCATCGCGCAGGTCGGCCACCATGGGCAGCTTTTTCGCCTGCATTTGCGCAGAGATTTGCTCCAGCACCTTGCCGCCGGAGACCTGGAACGGCAGTGCGGTAATTACAATATCGCCATCTTCCATTTCCCAGGTCGCGCGCAGCCGCAGCATGCCGTTGCCGGTGGCGTAGATTTGGCGGATGTCCTCGCGGCTGGAAATCAGCTCCGCGCCGGTGGGGAAATCCGGGCCCTGAATATGCTCGCACAGTGCATCCAGATCGGCCTTGGGGTCTTCCAGCAGACGTATACAGGCGCTGGCGACTTCGCGCAGGTTATGCGGTGGTATATCGGTGGCCATGCCCACGGCGATGCCGGTGCCGCCATTCAACAGCAAATTCGGCAGGCGCGCAGGCAGCACCACAGGTTCTTCCATGGTGCCGTCGAAATTGGGCGTCCAGTCCACCGTGCCTTGGCCCAGTTCCGTCAGCAGCAGCGCGGCGTACGGCGTTAAGCGGGATTCGGTGTAGCGCATGGCGGCGAAAGATTTAGGATCATCCGCCGTACCCCAGTTGCCGTGGCCGTCTACCAGCGGGTAACGATAGGAAAAGGGCTGGGCCATGATTACCATGGCTTCGTAACAGGCGGTGTCGCCATGCGGGTGGAACTTGCCCAGCACGTCGCCCACGGTGCGCGCCGCTTTTTTGGGCTTGGACGCCGCCGACAAACCCAGTTCCGACATTGCGTACACAATGCGTCGCTGCACGGGCTTGAGCCCGTCGCCAATGTGCGGCAAGGCCCGATCCAGGATTACATACATGGCGTAATCCAGGTAAGCCTTCTCGGCGAAAACCCTTAGGGGCTGGTGCTCGGATTCCAATTCCCGTGTCTGGGTCATGTTTTATTCAAGGTTTTGTCAGGTATAGCAAATCGTGCGTTATACACGCTTGCAACAGTTCGTGATTGTTGGCTTATCAGGGTTTTATGGGCGTCAGGGATGTGAGATAGCGTTTGAAGTTCTCCACGTAATGCCCGGCTACGATCGTAAGCATTTGTATCTCGCGCGTTTCCAGTTCTCTTTTCACCTTGCCCGGGGAGCCCATTACCATGGAGTTGTCAGGGATTTCCTTGCCCTCGGGGATCAGCGCATTGGCACCGATTATGCAGTTTCGGCCAATTTTTACACCGTTGAGTACCACGGCATTAATGCCGATCAGACTTTTATCCCCGATATCGCAGCCGTGCAACATCACTTTGTGGCCCACGGTAACGTCACGCCCGATGTTAAGCTTGATTCCAGCATCGGTATGTAACACGCTGCCGTCCTGCACGTTGCTGCCCTCGCCCACGGTAATGCAGTCATTATCGCCGCGTATCACCACGTTATACCAGACGCTGGCGTTGCGTTCGAGCACCACGTTGCCAATCACGGTAGCATTATCGGCGATAAAGTATTCACCTTCGTCCGGCAGTTGCGGCTGCATGTTTTCGAGCTTATAAATCATTCATGTTCCAGAAAATAGTGTAATGAGACAGACGCAAGCTTGGGCATTTTGCCTGTTTTGCGCAAGCCTTTTAACCGCTTGTTCTTCACCGCCGCAACTCACCTATCTGGCAACCGACGCCAGGATTCTTGCGTTTGGCGATTCGCTAACCTACGGCACCGGAGCGACCCCCGCCACCAGTTATCCGGCGGTGCTGGAAGAGCTTACCGGCCGCAAGGTTATCAATGCCGGCATACCGGGCGAAACCAGCGCGCAGGGGATCCTGCGCAAGACCCAGCCGGACCTGGTCATTCTGTGTCTTGGCGGCAATGATTTCCTGCGCCGCCAGGACGCCGGAGCTACGCGTGCGATCTAGCCCGCATGATAAAACTGATACAGGCCCAGGGCGCAGCCCTGGTACTGCTGACCGTACCCCGACCCAAGCTGTTGCTCAGCGATGAACCGATGTACGCGGAATTAGCTGAACAATACGACATTCCACTCGCTGAGGATATCCTGACCGCAGCGCTCGGCAACAAAGCCCTCAAGTCGGATGCAGCGCATCCGAATGCCTCGGGTTATCGGCAAATCGCTGCCGCGCTGGCGGCGTTTCTGGAAGCGCGAGGCGCTATTTAACCGTATTAGGTGGGCCGCTTTTTTTGGCTACGTCGTTACGTACATAACTCGGCGTCGCCTGTTCCGCGGTAAAAACCTGGCCAGCCTCCAACATGGCCCCGGCCAGTAAGGCAATATCCTCCGCATGGGGTTGTGTTACCTGCGGCGTCCTGCCAAGTCTGGATTGCAAGGTTTCCAGCGCTTCTGGATAAGCAGCCCAACCGCCGCCGACTGCACACCACTGCGCATCAAAGTTTTCTGAGGGCAAGTCGCCGGGCGCGCTAACGCGTTCCACGTCTTGCGACTGCGGCAAATTGGACGCATCCGTTGCAAACGCCGCCCAATAGACTTCCTGCATGCGCGCGTCCTGCACCACCAGGTTTTTGCGGCTGCCGTACAGGCGAAAGTTCCGGTACGCCAGCGCCGCCAGGGTGGATACCGGCGCGACCGGCAGGCTTGCCCCCAGCGCCAGTCCTTGCGCCATGCTCATGGCAATGCGTATGCCGGTGAACGCGCCAGGGCCACGACCTACAGCAATGGCATCCAGGCAATTGAGTTCCAGCCCAGCCTCGGCCAGCAGTTCACGCGCCATCGGTAGTAATAGTCGGGCGTGTTCGCGCGGCGCGATTTCGAAACGCTCGTGCACTGTTTCGCCAGCCACAAGTGCCACCGAACAGGCTTCGGTCGCGGCGTCCAGTGCCAGGATTTTCACGTCTGCGCCGCCATGGCTGCCAGAAATTCTCGTGCCACATTCAGTTCGTGCGTGACAGGCATCTGCGGCAGACTTTTGAGAAAAATCTTGCCGTAGCTGCGGCTGCGCAAGCGGGGGTCGCAAATCGCCAGCAGGCCGCGGTCATCCTTGTCTCGTATCAAACGGCCTACGCCCTGTTTTAGCGCGATCACGGCCTGGGGAATCTGATACTCGCTAAACGGTTCGTCGCCCTGGTCTTTCATGGATTGAATACGCGCGCTCAGAACCGGGTCGCCGGGCGAGGCAAATGGCAGGCGATCAATAATCACCAGGCGCAAACCACGACCGCGTACATCTACGCCTTCCCAAAAACTGCTGGTACCCACCAGCACCGCGTTATCCACCGCGCGGAATTGTTTTAACAACTCAGCGCGCCCGGCTTCGCCCTGCACCAGCAGTGGCCGCACGCCCTGGGTCCGCAAAATCTGAGCGCAACGGTTGACGGCGCGGTAGCTGGTACACAATAAAAAAGCGCCGCCACCGCTGGCGCGGATTAGCGGTAGCGCAGTTTCGGCTACGGCTTCGTCATAATTTGCTGCGCTGGTTTGCGGCAAACCTGTGGGCGTATACAGGAGGCTGTTTTTTTCGTAATCAAACGGGCTGTCGAGAATTAACTGATGGGCTGAATTAAGCCCCAGGCGCTCGGCAAAGTAATCCAGTCGCTGATTAACGCTCAAGGTGGCGGAGGTGAATATCCAGGCGCCCTTGTGTACGGCCAGCGCACGCGTGAAAGGCTCAGCCACGTCCAGTGGTGTGGTGTGCAAGACCCATCCTGCGCCGCGACGTTCCAGCCAGCGCACGTTGCAATTATCGTGGGTTAGCAGGAGCGTGAGCCGTTCGCGTGCGGCCGTGGTACGGCGCGCAATATTGCCCAGTCCTTCGCTGCGTTCTGCCAACGGCTGAATTTGCGCAAGCAGACTGTCCAGTTCAACCCCGAGCTGCTGCAACGCGGATTGGCGGGTTTTGTCTTCAGTGATTTCAGCCAGACTGGCACTGCCCTGCAACTCGCCCAGCGTTTGCTCAAAGTTGATTTCGGCATGCGCGAGTTCGTCCAGGCTGGTGCTGAGCTGCGGCATATCGCCCCCGGCTTCCAGCGCTTCCGCGTGGCCGTCGCGCACCAGATCCCGCAATTGCCGACCGCTCAGGGCCTGGCCAAAAAAACGGCCGGCAATGTCCGGTAATTTATGCGCTTCGTCCAGGATTACCGCGTCTGCCCCGGGCAGCACTTCGCCGAAGCCTTCTTCGCGCAGGGACATATCAGCAAACAACAGGTAATGATTCACGATAACCAAATCGGCCGCTTGCGCCGCGCGCCGCGCTTCCACCACCCAGCATTTGTCGTACACAGGACAACTGGTGCCCAGGCAATTATCCGCGGTGGATGTGACTCGCGGCCAAAGCGGCGATGCATCGGCCGGGTCACCGATTTCGCCGATATCCCCGGTGCGCGTTCGACCTGCCCACACACGAATATCGCGCAGGCGCTTGAGCAGGTCCGCACGCCGCAGATCGCCGGCGGATTCGGTCAGACTTAAGCGGTGCAGGCAAAGATAATTGGAACGGCCCTTGAGCAGGCTGACTTTTAGCGGCCGGTCCAGGGCGGCCTGCACCAGCGGCACGTCCTTACTAAAAAGCTGGTCCTGCAAGTGGCGGGTGGCGGTGGAAACAATCACCTTGCACCCACTGGTCAGCGCCGGCATCAGATAGGCCAGGGTTTTGCCGGTGCCGGTGGGCGCTTCCACCAGCAAATGCTGACCACTTTGCAGCGCGCTTGCCACGCTTTCAGCCATTTCCTGCTGTACCGCACGCGGACTGTAGCCGGGCACTTGCGCTGCCAGCGGCCCGTCGCCGGCAAACCAGTCGGCCAGTGGCACGGCGCTCATCGCCGGCCACTGTTTAGCTGCTGTCCCTGGCTTTGGTAGTAATCTGCGCGGCTGGAGGCCGAAGAAGCGCCCACGCTGTCGCCCTGAACCGAACGCGCCTTGGCAATGAGGCGCCAGTTACCTGACCGGAGATAAGGATTCTCACCGGCCAGACTATTTGCCTTGCGTGCCAGCGCTTCGCCCTGCTGCGGCTGGCCCTGTTGCAGACGCATGGCAGCAAGACGCTGGTAAACAAACGGGTTGCGCGGCTCGAGATCGAGCGCGCGTTCAAGGGATGCGGCGGCGCTGTCCAGATCCCCGCCTTGCGCACGCTGTTCAGCGCGACTCATTAACGCGACCACCGCCGGGCCACTGACTTCGGCAGCCGTGCGCGGTGGCGCTGGCACATTGTCCGGCGGTGACGGCTCGGGGACAGCCGGTGGCGGAGTTTGCGTGTCAGGAGGCTGCTGGCCTGTTGGCGGTGGATAGGGCTGCGGCGGCGGGTAGGCCGCACGTGACGCGCAGGCTGCCGCAATCAACAAGATAGGCAAGAGGAGCAGAAGCCGATTTAATTTCATTGGAATAAATCCAGAACCCAGTTGGATTTGTTTTCACCAGGTTGGTCCGAAGTCCGCCGATCATCACCGGCTTGCCTGGCATCAGGTGGCGCACAGGGGGTAACGGAATCAGGAATATAGCCTGCCATGAACGGCACCGGCACTGCGGCGCCACAATCGCGGCGCGCGCCGAATAAGCCGCCAACGTCCGCGGCTTGGGCTGTATCCGTGGTGTCCTGTCGGAGCAGAATCGGCACCGATTCCACGCCTTCGGGTTGCAGTGGCTCAAAGCTCTGCGGTTGCAGGTCACGCATGATGCGCGCCCATAATTGCAGGGCGCCACTGGAACCCGTGAATGCCCCCTTGGCGTTGTCGTCGCGCCCCACCCATACGACGGTCACCCGATTCTGTGCATATCCGGCGAACCAGCTATCGCGCAGGCCGTCGGTGGTGCCGGTCTTGCCGGCCACGTTCAGGCGTTGCGGCAGGGTGTAATACGCGGATTGGCCGGTACCTTCACGTACCACTTTCTGCATAATCCAGTTCAGCAAGTATAGCGATTGATCATCTACTGCCCGTCGTATTTGCAGCGGATAACGGGATAACTGCTCGCCATCGCGTGTGGTTACCGCGCGAATCGCCAATAAGGGGGTGTAGAAACCGCCGGCGGCCAGCGTGTTGTAGATCTGCGCCACTTCCAGGGGCGACATATCAACTGCGCCCAGGGCCAGCGACGGTACTGGCACGGGATCGCCGTTATAGCCCAGATTCTTCAGCGTATCGATAACATTCGGAATCCCGACTTCCAGCGCCAGGCGCGAGGTTGCCAGGTTATAGCTGTGCACCAGCGCCTGATATAACGGTACTTGCCCGTGCGAGCGGTGATCGTAATTCTGTGGCCGCCAGACGTCACCATTCGGCAGCTTCACGTTGAGTGGGCCATCGTCCAGCGGGGTCAGCACGTTATACCGGCTAGGCTGGTCCAGCGCCGTCAGGTATACCACCGGCTTCATCAGGGAGCCGATCGGACGGCGTGCGTCCAGCGCCCGGTTAAACCCGGCGAAACTTGCATCGCGACCCCCGACCAGCGCCAGAATGCGCCCACCTTCTGTGCTGGTTACCACGGCGGCGGATTGCACTTCGCCCTCTTCCAGATTACGGCTGCGTTCCAGGTCGGCCACACCCTTGCCAATACGATCCTCAACTACACTCTGGACTTGCGGATCGAGGGTAGTGAAGATGCGCAAGCCCTCCTCGGTCAAATCCGCGTCGCGGTACTGGCCCTGTAATTGTCGGCGTACCAGGTCGATAAATGCCGGATACTGGGTCGTGCCCCGAGAGGCCTTGTCTGCCACGCCAAGCGCGCGGGATTTGGCTTCGGTAGCTTGCTTGTCGTCGATGAATCCGGCGCCGTTGAACATTTCCAGCACCAGATTGCGACGGGCCAGTGCGCGCTCGGGATGACGCCTGGGGTTGTAGTAGCTCGGGCCTTTGACCATGCCTACCAGTAGCGCGATTTCCTGCGGCTGCAATTCTTCCAACGGCTTCTTGAAATAGAAATAGCTGGCCAAGCCGAAGCCGTGAATAGCGCGGCCGCCGTCCTGGCCCAGGTAAACCTCGTTCAGATAGGCCTCAAGAATTGCCTCTTTGCCATAATGTGCATCCAGCAGCACGGCCATGATGGCTTCCTTGCCTTTACGGATCAGTGTCTGCTGATTGCTCAGATAGAAGTTCTTGACCAACTGCTGGGTAATGGTGGAGCCGCCCTGCACCACACGGCCCGCACGCGCGTTGGCCACTGCCGCACGCAAAATAGCTTTGGGTGAAACGCCGTAATGTTCCAGAAACTGGCGGTCTTCGACCACAATCAGCCCAGCAGGCAACATCGGTGGCACGCTGCCCAGTTGCACCAGAATGCGGTCTTCGCCCTGAGCCGGATAAATGCTGCCGAGCAACAGCGGATCCAGCCGCATGAGGGCAATATCTTCATCGTCATCAATGCGATCCAGGGCGCGAACGCGGTCGCCGCGGAAGCTTACCCGCACTTTCTGCGGTTCCTGGTCACCGTCCCAAAACCGGAAGCTGCGGGTGTGGATATCGATACTAGCACCGGACTGGCGATAGCCGCCGGGACCATTCAGCGTGTCGCTGCGCCGGTAGCCCTGGCGTTTGAGGGTCGAAAGCAGTTCCTGCTGACTCAGTTGTTCACCAGCATAGAGTTCAACCGGCTGGGCGTAGACTTTGGCCGGCAGGGTCCAGCGTGTGCCCTCAAAACGATCGCGAACCTTGAAGTCCAGATACACGGTATACACGGCAAGCACTGCCAGGCCGGCGCAGACGAGCATCAGCCCATAGGGCCACAGGCGGCGGAGCCGATTTTGTTTGCGGGATTTTTTCGCCAAAACTTGGAGTATCTGCTGGGGACGGGATGGGCGTGGCGCGCATGATACCAAAGTGGGCGCGCCGGAACGTAT
>JBDNIO010000084.1:0-59060 GCA_041688215.1 Salinisphaeraceae bacterium
ACGGGGCTGACGCGGCAATCCAGTGGCGAGCCGCATAACTTACAACGACTCCGGCACTAGATTGCCGCGCTTCGCTCGCAATGACAGGTTCTCGGGCTCATCGCCGCTTAAGTAGCGTTAATTCCAACGCACTACACTAGTAAGACTTACAAGGGTTGGAACATCCTTGTGCCAAACAGGAACTGCTGAAAAACTGCGTTTTTCAGCACCCCCTGAGCCGCCTCGCCGTAGCTAGCTACGAGATCAGGCCTTGGGCCAGAACGCGCTTATGCCCGCCGTGCCCTGGGCGCCGTGTTCAAAAGCCTGTTGCACATCCTCCGGCGTAAGTCCGCCCAGCGCATAAACAGGCAAAGCCACGTCATCACGTTCCTGCGCGAATCCTGCCCAGCCCAGGCTGGCTTGATTCGGGTGGCTGGGCGTTGTTTTAACCGGCGACAATATCGCGAAATCGGCACCGATCGCCTTGGCTTGCAAAAGTTCGCTACGATTATGGCAAGAGGCTGCAAACCACCGCGATTGCGAAACGGGCCGTCGCTTGAGGCTTGCCAATACGCTGGCAGGCACATGCAGCCCTGCAGCACCCAGGCGTGTGAGCATTTCAGCGTTGCGGTCCAACATTAAACTGGCGCCATGGTGCTGGAAAACATGCATCAATTCTCGCGCCAGGCGCTCGTAGGCATCATCGGCCAAGCCCCAGGCCCGCAGGCGAAACAGCCGCTGCCCGCGGGCTGCGGCAGTGCTGGCATTACGTAAAAATTCGGTGGTATCGCTGCCTGGCTCGGGCGTAATAACGTAAGTGGCCGGTAGCCGAATGGCGTCGACTATGGGCTTGTTTGCAGAAAGTAAATCATAGTCCCGCAAGTTTTCCTGGGCACACCAGGCCAGGCTCTGCCCTTCGCGCCCGTAGGGCTCGCCCCGCCAGTCGAGCACGAGCCATATGTCGAGCAGCACACGGAGACTGGTGTAGTCGTGGTGGAATCGCAACATGGGGCGAAGACGGACAACCTGCACGCCCAGCTCCTCGTCGAGTTCGCGTGCCAACGCGGCCTCGATACTCTCCCCGGTCTCGCGTTTACCGCCGGGAAATTCCCATTTGCCTTCACCGTCGGTACCGGCTCGGCGCTGCGCGATAAGCACCTGGCCCTGCGCGTTTATGAGCACGCCCACCGCGATATGCAGGGTCTGTGTGGCCATGCCCAACTCAGCTACGATATTCGGCGTTGATTTTCACGTACTCGTAGCTGAGATCGGAGGTCCAGATCAGCGCCTGCGCCTCACCCCGGCCCAGGCTGATACGGATAGTAAATTCTGCTTGCGCCATCACCGCGGCGGCATCTGCTTCTTTATAGTCTGGCAAGGGGGCGCCGGCGGCGACGATGGGCACGTCATCGAGCGCAATATCCACCCGACTGATCTCCAGGTTTTCCAGCCCCGTGCGGCCCACGGCGGCCAGGATTCTGCCCCAGTTCGGATCACTGGCGAAGCAGGCGGTTTTAACCAGCGGCGAATGCGCCACGGTAAATGCCACGCGGCGCGCTTCCCCAGTGTCAGCGGCCCCATCAACCTGCAGTGTTATGAATTTGGTGGCGCCTTCGCCATCTCTAATTATGGCTTGTGCGAGATGGGCCATGACGGCAGATAGCGCATCTGCGAAAAGTTCCCAGTCCGCACTGCCCGGCTGCAACGGCGAGGAGCTAGTCTGGCCGGTAGCGCATAACACGCAGGCATCATTGGTTGAGGTGTCCCCATCTACGGTAATACTGTTAAACGAGGGCTTGACGACCTGCTGCAAAAGTGTCTGTAAATCGTCCTGGCCGATATTTGCGTCCGTACCTACAAAGGCCAGCATGGTCGCCATATCAGGCCGTATCATGCCCGAGCCCTTGGCAATGCCGGTAATGGTAAGTTGCTCGCCGTTGGCCAGCGTAACCTGGCGGCTGACGCCTTTGGCCACGGTGTCCGTGGTCATAATCGCCTGAGCGCTGGCCAGCCAGGCATCTTGCTGTAGCTCTTGCACGGCCAAGGCTGATGCCGTCTTGATACGTTCTACCGGCAGACGTGAGCCAATCACGCCGGTGGAAAACGGTAAAATTTGCGCCGCCGATATATTCTGTGCCTGCGCGGCAGCTTCGCAGCAGGCTTTGGCATCGTCTATTCCGGGCTGCCCGGTGCCCGCGTTGGCGTTGCCGCTGTTTATCAGCAATGCTCGAATTGGGCCTTGCGCCAGATGTTCTCGCGCCACGGTAACCGGCGCCGCGGCAAACGCGTTCCGGGTAAAAGTAGCGGCCACGCGTGTGCCTTCGTCTAATGCAATCAGGGCAACGTCCGCACGTCCGGTGCGTTTAATCGCGGCCTCGGCGGTTGCCAGGCGTATGCCTTTTACCAGTAATAATTGGGCCGGCTCTTTCAGGTTTACAGGCATCGTCCGGGTCCGCGGGTCAGGCTTCTAGGCCGTGGTTTAATGAAAGGCAAGCGACACGCTTGCCTTACAGGAGACGGCTGGCATATTAGCGTCGTGAGAGTCAGGCAGTGCCGTGGCAATGCTTGTATTTCTTGCCGGATCCGCAGGGGCAGGCTTCATTGCGGCCTACCTTGCGGTCTTTGCGAACAAAGGTTTCGGGGCGCTCCACCGGTTGTTGCGGTCCGGCAAAACCACCGCCGGGCTGTGCGGCGGGTTGCGGTTGCCCGCCCAGACCCGGCAAGGCGCCCGGCACGCCCTGGTCTGCGTCTGCAGGCGGTGGCTGCATGGCGCTGGCGGCGTCTTCATGCTTGTAGTCGAGCTCTTCGATACGCTGTTGGCTCTGCGCGCGGGCCTGTTCGGACATTTCCGCCCGCACCTGGCCGCGCGACAGCACGGTAACCACTTCGTGTTTAAGGTGGGTGAGCATTTCGCTGAACATGATGAACGCTTCGCGCTTGTATTCGTTTTTGGGATCTTTTTGCGCATAACCCCGCAGGTGGATGCCCTTGCGCAGATAATCCATGGATGCCAGATGTTCACGCCACAGGGAATCCAGCACCTGCAACATAACCGTACGCTCGATCTGACTCATATTTTCTTGGCCGACTTCTTCGCGCTTTTCGTTGTAGACGGTTTTCAAGTGATCATGAATGCGTTCGCGCAGGCCTTCCTCATCCAGCGATTTTTCTGAGTCCAGCCATTCCTGAATGGGCAATTCGGCGCCGAATTCACGCATTAGCGCCTCGGTTAAACCCGGCACATCCCATTGTTCTTCCAGGCTTTGCGGCGGCACGTGTTCATTAACCACGTCGTCGACCACGTCACCCCAGATGTTTTCGATTACATCGGTGACTTCGCCGGTGTCCATGAGCTCGTTGCGTTGCTCGTACACGACCTGACGCTGGTCGTTGGCGACGTTGTCGTATTCCAGCAACTGCTTGCGTATATCGAAGTGGTGCGACTCGACCTTGCGCTGCGCGTTTTCGATGGCGCGGTTGACCCAGCGGTGCTCGATCGCCTCGCCTTTCTCCAGACCCAGGCCCTGCAACATGGAGCGCAGGCGCGGCGGCGTGAATATCCGCATCAGGTTGTCTTCCAGCGACAGATAAAAACGGCTGGCGCCGGGGTCGCCCTGACGGCCGGAACGACCGCGCAACTGGTTATCCACACGTCGGGATTCGTGCCGTTCAGACGCAATCACATACAAGCCGCCGGCTTCGAGCACCTGTTCGTGGCTGTTGCGCCAATCGGCCATAATGCGCTCGCGGCTTTGCGTATCGCCTTCTTTCAGTTCGGCGATTTCACGTTCGGGGCTGCCGCCCAGAACAATATCGGTACCGCGACCGGCCATGTTGGTGGCGATGGTAACCGCGCCAGGGCGGCCGGCCTGCTCGACGATATCTGCTTCGCGTTCGTGCTGTTTGGCATTGAGCACTTCATGCGCAAAGCCACGCTTGCGCAATAACGCAGACAACACTTCCGAGGAGTCGATGGACGCCGTACCCACCAGCACTGGCTGGCCGCGCTTGCGGGATTCCTCGATGTCGTCGGCAATCGCATCGTATTTTTCCGCGATGCTTATGTACACCAGATCGGGCATGTCCTTGCGGACCATCGGTTCGTTGGTGGGGATCACCACCACTTCCAGGCCGTAGATGGACTGAAACTCGAACGCTTCGGTATCGGCGGTGCCGGTCATGCCCGACAATTTGCCGTAGATACGGAAAAAGTTCTGGAAGGTAATCGACGCCAGTGTCTGGTTTTCCTGCTGAATCTGCACGCCTTCCTTGGCCTCAATCGCCTGGTGCAGGCCATCCGACCAGCGCCGGCCGGGCATGGTGCGGCCGGTGAATTCGTCGACAATCACAACCTGGCTATTGGCAACAATGTATTCGACGTCCTTCTCATACAGCGCATTGGCGCGCAGGCCGGCATTCAGGTGGTGCATCAGAATGACATTGTTCACGTCGTACAGGCTTTCGCCCTCGGGCAGCAACCCGGCCTCGCGCATCAAGTGTTCGACTTTCTGGTGGCCCTCTTCGGTCAGGTGCACCTGCTTGGTTTTTTCATCCGGCCAGAAGTCGCCCGGGCCTTCTTCTTCTTCCTGAGGCGTTAGGCTGGGGATTAGCTTGTTGATGCGCCGATAGAGGTCGGGGTCGTCATCGGTAGGCCCGGAGATAATCAACGGCGTGCGGGCTTCGTCGATAAGGATCGAGTCGACCTCGTCGATCATGGCGTAATTCAACCCCCGCTGCACGCGGTCTGCCGGCGCAAAGGCCATGTTGTCGCGCAGGTAGTCGAAACCGAATTCGTTGTTGGTGCCGTAGGTGATGTTCGCGGCGTAAGCGGCGCGTTTCTCGTCGCTGGTCTGGCCGGAGTAAATGACACCGACGCTTAAACCGAGAAAGCGGTAAATCTTGCCCATCCAGTCGGAATCGCGTTTGGCTAGATAATCGTTAACCGTAATGACGTGCACGCCCTTGCCGTCCAGCGCGTTCAGGTAGGCCGACAAGGTGGCGACCAGGGTTTTGCCCTCGCCGGTTTTCATCTCGGCGATCTTGCCCTGGTGCATGACCATACCGCCGACCATCTGCACATCAAAATGGCGCAGGCCGAGTACGCGCTGCGCCGACTCTCGGACTACCGCGAATGCTTCCGGCAGGAGGGCATCGAGACTTTCATTTTTCTCGATACGGGCGCGGAATTCTTCAGTTTTGGCGCTGAGTTCGTCATCGCTTAGCGCCTTCAAATCCTCTTCGAGAGGATTGATATTATCGACCTGCTTGCGCAGTTGCTTGATTACCCGCTGATTGCGGCTGCCAAATAGCTTGCTAACAAAATTACTCAACATGCGCCCTTGGTTGGTTCGTTACAGGCCACCCTGTGACCTGTAAACGGCAAAGAAATTCCCACACCACATGGTTGCAGGCGCGCTATGATAGCGTAGCGGCTGGGTGCATTTCAGCCATCCGGCAATTACGCGCGTAATGCAACAATCAAAATACCCGCCGGTTAGCGGGATGAGGTTGTTGCAAGCGAGCGTTATCGGGAGGCGCGAATATACTCGGTGGGGTTAACAATCCGGCCATTCTGCACGACTTCAAAGTGCACATGCGGGCCGGTTGCGCGCCCGGTTGCGCCCATCTTGGCAACGACCTGCCCCTTTTCTACCCGCTCTCCTTCTTTCACCAGAATCTTCTGGTTATGACCGTAGCGGGTCATGTAGCCGTTGCCATGGTTGATTTCCAGCAAATTGCCGTAGCCGCTGCGCGGGCCCGCGGATTGCACCACCCCCGAGGCAACGGAGATGACATCCGCGCCCACACCGGAGGTAAAGTCGATGCCATAGTGACTCGTGCGACGGCCTGTAAATGGATCGGCACGCACGCCATAGCCAGAGGTTATCCAGCCATTCAGAAGGGGATGGCCCGAGGGCGTGACTTCATCACGCAGCTCGCCTGCGACCATGAGATCGCGCAGCACGCGCATTTGCCGCTCGCGGCCATCGAGTTCGCGGGAGAACTCGTCCAGCGCCGCACGAAACTGATCCGTCGTCTGCGTATCGCCGGTATCGCTGGTTTCGGGGCCGCCTATAGGTGGGTCGTTATTGAAGTCGAACTCGGCCGGTTCGAGCTCAGCCATTTGCGTCATGCGTGAGCCCACGGCGTTCAAGCGCGTTACATGGGCCTGCAGTTTGCCCAGGCGCTGGGCCAGGGCATTGACGTTGTCATCCATATTGCGGCGCAAATCGGCGATTTCCCGGCGTTGCGCGTTGACTTCCTGGTCCCAGACTTCGGTGGCCGCCATAACCTGATCAACCCCGCGCACCTCGGGGGCCAGATGGTAACCAAACCACAGCACGCCGCCCAGAAATATCAGCGGTAATACCAGCGTGGGCGCGATGAACCATGGCGAACGCGGCAAAAAACGCATTCTCCAAGTTTGGCCACGGCTGTGGCTTATGATTAAGATATCCATAACTGGTTTTCACATTCGTGCAACAAAAATGATGCGCAAATACGCTCGTCCCCCTCTTATGATCTTGCGTGGTGCGAGCGCAGACACACGGAGTTTACTCAAGCGGGTAGCATTTCTGCAAGAAATAAATGCTGCGCTGGCGCCGGTTTTTTCCGAAAGCGTAGCCGGACACGTTGCAGTAGCCGATTATTGCGAGGGTGAACTGGTACTGATCGCAGACAGCGGCGCCTGGGCAACGCGCCTTCGTTACCAGCAGGAACAACTACGCCGGCAACTGGCGCAACACATGCGCCTGAACCTTGATCACATTGAAATTCGGGTACGCCCGCCGGCTACGCAAAGCCCGCCGGCAGCGCAGTTCAAACGCAGGATTTCCGCCTCAGCGCGACATCAGCTAGGGGAGTCTGCGCGCCATATTGAAGACCCGAATCTGGCCGCGGCTATAACGCGGTTGTCGCACTGTGGAGAATCCTGAAGTTTTACGCAGCCACCACCGGGCGCGCGCTAACATAGGAAATCGGCGCCTGTTCGACATCGTCAAAAGTAACTTCTTCCCAGGCGTCTTCCTGCACGATAAGCTCACGCAGGAGTTCGTTGTTCAGTGCGTGGCCGGATTTGTAACCGGTGTAGGCACCGATCAGGCCGTGGCCCAGTAGATATAAATCGCCGATGGCATCCAGAATTTTATGCCGTACGAATTCGTTTTCGTAACGCAGGCCATCGGCATTGAGTACACGGTAATCGTCCAGCACCACGGCGTTGTCCATGCTGCCGCCACGCGCCAGGTTATTGGCACGCAGGAATTCGATATCGCGCATGAAACCGAAGGTGCGCGCACGGCTGACTTCCTTCACAAACGAGCTGCTGGAAAAGTCCACGCTCGCAGTTTGCACGTCGGAATCAAAGGCCGGGTGGTCAAAATCGATACAGAAACTCACCTTGAAGCCGTCGAAGGGATCAAAACGGGCCCATTTGTCGTCTTCCGAAACCTGGATTGGCCGCTTTACGCGGATCAAGCGCTTGGGCGCGTTGAGTTCCTGAATCCCGGCAGATTGCAGCAGGAACACAAACGGACCCGCGCTACCGTCCATGATAGGCACTTCGTCGGCAGACAGTTCAACCTGCACGTTATCAATTCCCAGGCCAGCGATTGCGGAAAGCAGATGCTCTACAGTCTGTACACGCACGCCATCCTGCACCAGCGTGGTCGCCAATGTAGTTTCACCCACCAGAAAGGCCTCGGCCTTGATGGTTACGGCCGGTTGCAGATCGGTTCTTACAAACACAATACCGGTGTTGGCCGCAGCCGGGCGCAGGGTCATATAGACCTTGTGGCCGGTGTGCAGGCCCACGCCGGTGGCCCGGATGGGGTTTTTTAATGTACGTTGTCTGAGCATGTTCCGCTTCCTCGTTGGCGCGGGGCCAGGACTTAGTCCATAGCTGTCATATTGTTGTCATTCGACCACTGCATAATGCATTCTGGATGCTGAACAGTCGCTGAATAGCCCGCTGAAATAGAGGCTCGACGAAAAAATGTTGCAGTGAACAATAATTGTCGGGCGCGATAATAGCACATTTGACATTCCTTTGGCCGGAAGAACGAGCAAGAACGGGATCAGGGGCGGGCACAACCCACGGCGGTCGGGCCCGCACCCTGATGTAATCCCGTAATGCCTTGACGTCTTACTTTTGTCATGAACGGCGCTCTGACTTAATCGGCCTGATTGCGCAAAAATGCAGGCACATCCAGGTAATCCATATCCACGGCAGCGTTGTCATCGTGACGCTGACGCGGTGCCTGACGGATTATCGTGGGCTTGTCAAAGTCGCCGTATTCCAGCTGACCGGCGGTGTTGCGTTCCAGCAAACGCACGGAGTCGCGTTTGGCCTGGGGACGGCCCAGACCGGTGGCCACCACCGTGACGCATAGCGCATCGCCGAGCGACGGATCCACCGCGGTGCCGACAATTACCTCGGCATGTTCAGCGGCGAGTTCGGCGACCACTTCGTTAACGATCTGGAATTCCTGAATGCTCAGGTTTTCATCGCCGGATACGTTCACCAGCAGGCCTTCGGCGCCGTGCAGGTTCAGGTCATCCAGTAACGGGCTGGACATGGCCATCTCGGCAGATTCGCGTGCGCGGTTCTCGCCCACAGCTGTGGCGCGGCCCATCATGGCCATACCTTGCACGGACATCACGCGACGCACGTCAGCAAAGTCCACGTTCATTACGCCCGGACGGGTAATCAGATCGGAAATACCCTGTACCGCATTCTGCAGCACGTTGTTGGCGGCCTTGAACGCTTCCTTCAAGGTGGTGCCCTTGCCGAGTACCGTAAGTAGCTTTTCGTTGGGAATCACGATCAGGGAATCGACATAGCTTTGCAGCTCCTCGATGCCTTTTTTCGCCACGTCCATGCGCTTGCCGCGCTCAAACGGAAAGGGCTTGGTAACGACCGCGAGTGTGAGAATATCCAGCTCGCGGGCAATTTCTGCCACCACCGGGGCTGCGCCGGTGCCGGTGCCGCCGCCCATGCCGGCGGTAATAAACAGCATATCCGCGCCTTCAATGGCTTCGCGGATGCGCTCGCGGTCTTCCTCGGCGGCTTGTCTGCCCACCACCGGGTCTGCACCCGCGCCCAGACCGCGGGTTACGTTTGCCCCCAGTTGCACCAGGGTATCGGCGGAGCAACTTTCCAGATGCTGCGCGTCGGTATTGGTGCAAATGAAATCCACACCTTGAATACCTGCCTGCACCATCTGATTAACGGTGTTGCTGCCACCGCCACCTACACCAATAACCTTGATGATCGCCTTGTCTGTTCTATCGTCTGCGAACTCAAATACTTCGCTCATGACATTTCTCCTGCTTGCCGTGTGATAACTCGTTAATACTTATTAATGCTGTAAGGCTAAAAATTGCCCTGGAACCACGCCTTCATACGGTCCCAGACCTGATTGAAGCTGTTGGACGAATGCCCGCCAACCCCGAAACTGGGCAGAGACTTCTGCCCAAACTGCAACAGACCCACGCCAGTGGCGTGGATCGGATTCTTGACGACGTCCGACAGCCCGCTCACGTTCTGGGGCAAACCCAGACGCACTGGCATGTGGAACACCTCTTCCGCCAAGTCGATAAGCCCTTCCATCTTGGAAGAGCCGCCGGTAAGCACGATGCCTCCGGCAATAAGTTCGTCGTAGCCGCTGCGGATTAGCTCTTTCTGAATCAGAACGAACAATTCCTCGTAACGGGGCTTGATCACCTCCGCCAGGGTGTAGCGCGACAGCCGCCGCGCCGGGCGTTCGCCCACGCTTGGCACTTCGATAGCGTCGTCTTCCTCGATGAGTTCCGGCAGCGCACAGCCGTAACGGATCTTTATTTCCTCGGCGTGATGCGTTGGCGTACGCAGCGCCACGGCCAGATCATTGGTGACCTGGTCGCCGGCAATCGGAATTACCGCCGTATGCCGGATCGCGCCGTTGATGAACACCGCGATGTCTGATGTGCCGCCGCCTATATCCACCATGCACACACCGAGGTCTTTCTCGTCTTCGGTTAGCACCGCATAAGACGAAGCCAGTTGTTCGAGCGATAATTTAGAGACTTCCAGACCGCAGCGGGCCACACATTTCTGAATGTTCTGTGCCGAGGTAACCGCGCCGGTAACAATATGCACCTTGGCCTCCAGGCGCACGCCGGACATACCCACCGGCTCCTGAATACCTTCGTTGTCGTCGACCGCGAATTCCTGTGGCAGCACATGCAGAATTTTCTGGTCAGCGGGAATCGCCACCGCGCACGCCGCGTCGATAACACGTTCGATGTCGGTTTCGGTCACTTCCTTGCTGCGTACTGCCACGATGCCGTGGGAATTGAGCGAACGCACATGCGCACCGGAAATGCCGCAATGCACCGACTGAATGCGGCAACCCGACATCAGTTCCGCTTCTTCCACGGCGCGTCGAATAGAGGCGGTGGTGGCTTCAATATTCACCACCATGCCCTTCTTCATGCCCTTGGACGGATGCGTGCCGAGACCAATGATTTCAAGGCCGTCGTCGTCCCCCAGTTCAGCGACGATACAGGCGACCTTGGAGGTACCTATATCCAGGCCGACGATGAGATTCTTCTCATGCCTTTTTGTCATACTGCTCCCCTTGCCCATTACTTGGCCCATTATCTGATTGCCCCAACTCGTCTTCGCGGGCACCGCCCACGGCAAACCCGTCCGTGTAACGTAGGTCGACATATCCTGCATCCTCCAGCCGGCTTTTCAGTGCCAGCCCGTTGTGGTTTGTCAATTGATTTACGAAACGCTGTAAACGCTGTTTGGCGTCATCACGACCCAGGCGCAATTCAAGGCCGTCCTTCAAAGTGGCCTGCCAGGAACCGCGCGCGTCCAGACGCAGTTCCCCAATTTCATAGCCACTGCCGGTTAGCACCGACTGCAAATCAGGCAGTTTGTCCAGCACCGCGGTGACGCTGCCCTCGGGGCCGTCCAGCACACACAAATCGTCGGGGATGGTCTCCGGTGGCGGCGTAAAAATTCGGTTGTTTTCTCCGACCAGGCCCGTCTCGCCCCAACGCGCAACTGCTTGGTGTTCGCTTACACGCACCACCACCGAGTCCGGCCAGCGGCGATGAACGCTCACCGAGGCCACCCACGGCAAAGAACCCACTGAGTCCTGAATGGCCTCGACTTCTACTTCGAAAAAGCCCTTCCCCAGATGCCGCTGTGCCGCCTCGGCCACCTTGGCTGCATCAACGCGATCCAGCTTGCCGATTACATATAACCGGCGCGTGTTATTGCTGTCGGGCCGTAATTCCTGCCAGGTGCAGGCGGCCACGCCGAGCAGCAGGGTTAGCCCGCCGATCAATGTGAATAAAATTGCGCCGGCCTTGTTACGTTGCGGCATGACGCACCCCCGCAGATTTGTGGCTGCTGACCAGAATCCTCCACACCAGTTCTTCAAAATCGATGCCCGCGGCTGCGGCGCACATCGGCACCAGGCTGTGCGAGGTCATCCCCGGCACTGTGTTTATTTCCAGAAACCAGGGCTGGCCGGCCTGGTCCAGCAGGAAATCCACCCGGCCCCAACCGCGCGCACCTACGGCTTTGAATGCGCGCAGGCAGAGTTTGGCCAAACGCGCTTCCTCATCCGGCGCCAGACCACAGGGACATTCGTAGAGGGTGTCCTCGGCTTCGTATTTGGCCTGGTAATCATAAAAACCGTGATTGGTCTGAATGCGCAACAGCGGCAGAACCTTGCCGTTCAAAATCGCTGCGGTGTATTCGGGGCCGTCGACAAAGCGCTCGGCCATAACCTGGCTGCCGAACTTGCTGGCCGTTTGCCAGGCGGCTTTCAATTCTGAAGCCTTGCTCACCAGCGTCATGCCAATGCTGGAACCTTCGCCAACGGGTTTGACGAAAATGGGCAAGCCCAGATCGTTTGCCACGGCCTCGAAATCCATGCGTTCGTGCAGCAGGCGATGCACCGGGGTAGGTATGCCGCTGGACGCCCAGACCGCTTTGCAACGTGACTTGTCCATCGCCAGCGCCGAAGCCAGAACGCCGCTGCCGGTATAGGCAATGCCCTGAACTTCGAGCACCGCCTGCGCCACGCCGTCTTCGCCACCTGCGCCGTGCAGGGCGATCCAGGCGGAGTCAAAACCGTCGGCTTTCAGGCCCAGCAGGCGATCGCGGTTGATGTCCACGCCGTGTGCATCCACGCCGCGCTTCTGCAATGCCGGGAGCACGGCCTTGCCGCTGGTCAGGGACACTTCACGCTCGGCGGACCAGCCGCCGAACAGCACGGCGACTTGTCCGAAATCTTCAAGTTTATGCGGGTTCATGCCGCCACCCCGAATTCCTGTGCCAGGCGGGTCGCCACCTGGCCAATATCGCCCGCGCCCAGAATCAGGATTACATCGCCGTCTTGCGCCACGTCGGGCAGCAGTTCGGGAACCTTATGCACATCCTCGACAAACACGGGATTCACATGCCCGCGAGCACGAATACCGCGCGCCAGGGCGCGGCCATCGGCGTTGGCAATCACGGCTTCCCCGGCGGGGTAGACCTCGCACAGGAGCAACGCGTCCAGATTAGCCAGTTCGCGGCAGAAATCTTCGAACAGATCGCGGGTTCGCGTATACCGATGCGGCTGAAAAACCACCAGCAAACGGCGGTCGGGCCAGGACCCACGCACGGCCGAGAGTATTGCCGTCAATTCGCTGGGGTGATGCCCATAATCGTCCACCAGCAGGCAGCGTTTGCCATTGAATTCGATATCGCCCAGAACTTCGCAACGACGGCCGATGCCAGCAAATTCAGACAGGGCTTTCTGGATGTCGCCCATCTCCACACCCAGTTCGCGCGCTATAGCTGCAGCGGCCAGCGCATTCAGAACGTTATGCCGGCCGGGCAGGTTCAGATGGATGGCCCAGCCCTGCTGTGAGTCCTTGGTACGCAGATTAAAGCGGGTACCGGCGCCGATGGGTTCAATTTTTTCCGCCCACAAGTCCGCATCCGTCTCGATGCCATAAGTGAATACCGGACGGCCGAGATCAGGCAAAATACTGCGCACATGGGCGTCGTCGACGCATAGCACCGCCAGCCCGTAAAACGGCAGATGGTGAATGAATTCCACAAAAGTCTGGCGCAGACGCTGGAAGTCGCCGCCATAGGTTTCCAGGTGATCGGCATCGATATTCGTGACCACCGCAATCATCGGTGTCAGGAATAAAAACGAGGCATCGGACTCATCGGCCTCGGCCACCAGATAGGGCCCCTGCCCCAACTGGGCGTTGCTGCCTGCGCCGGTAACCTTGCCGCCGACAACGAAGGTGGGATCCAGCCCGCCTTGCGCCAGTACCGCGGCCACCAAGCTGGTTGTGGTGGTTTTGCCGTGGGTACCGGCCACCGCAATGCCGTAGCGAAAGCGCATTAATTCGGCCAGCATTTCAGCGCGCGGCACCACCGGTATAAGGCGAGCATACGCCGCTACGACTTCCGGATTATCCTTGCCGACCGCCGTGGAGGTAACCACCACATTCGCATCGACGATATGGCCTGCATCGTGACCAATGTGGATGCTTGCGCCCAGCTCGGAAAGGCGACGGCAATTCGCTCCCTGCTTTACATCCGAGCCGGATATTTCGTACCCGAGATTCAACAGCACTTCGGCTATGCCCGCCATCCCGACGCCACCGATACCCACAAAATGCACACGCTTAACGCGCCGGAACTGGCGGTGGGTCAGCGGCTCGAATGTGGCCTGGCCCCTGGCAATCATGTCTTGGGCATTCATGTCCTGAACGCTCATGCCACCTCCGCCGCCACCAGACAGGCGCTGGCGATGTCGTTGGTAGCATCCGGCCAGGCCGCACTGCGCGCCGCTTTGGCCATGGCCAGCAAACGACGGCGATCCCGACACAGGTCACTTAATGTTTCAGCCAGACGATCCGCCGTGAGATCACGCTGCTGAATCAGAACTGCCGCATCACGATCCGACAGATACGCGCCGTTATAACTTTGGTGGTCGTCGGTGGCGTGCGGGAACGGTATCAACACGGCGGGTAAACCCGCGGCGGCCAGTTCCGCCACCGTCAGCGCGCCGGCACGACACACCACCAGATCCGCCCAGGCGTAGGCCTCGGCCATGTCGTCTATGAATTCTTTCAGGTCGGCAATAACATCGGTTTTTGCGTACGCCGCCTGCGCTGCATCCAGCGTGCGTCCGGCCTGATGCCATACCTTGGGCCGTCGATTGCCGGGCATTTTCGCCAGCGCCTGCGGCACCATCTTATTAATTGCCAGCGCGCCCAGACTGCCGCCTAGCACCAATAAATGAATAGGCCCGGTGCGCCCCGAAAGCCGTGCTTGCGGATCAGGCAGCGCCAGAATTTCTGCCCGTACCGGGTTGCCCACGCAGCGCGGCATGTGGCGCTTTGCAAAACTCGCCGGAAAAGCCTCCAGAACCAGATCCGCCAGCCAGGCAAGGATGCGGTTGGTCAGTCCCGCCCTGGCATTTTGCTCATGCACTACCAGCGGCCGGCGCAGCACCCAGGCCGCCAGGCCGCCAGGCCCGGAGGCAAAGCCGCCCAGGCCAATTACGACCTGCGGCGAAACACGGCGCACGATGCCCAAAGCCTGCGCAAAGGCGTTGACAAGGCGCAGCGGCGCGGTTATCCAGGACAACATGCCCTTGCCGCGCAGGCCCGCAATACTAATCCATTCCACTGGATAACCGGCTTGCGATACCAGCCGGGCTTCCAGCCCCGCACGCGTGCCCATCCATACAACGTCATTGCCACGGGCGCTTAATTCTTTTGCAACAGCGAGGGCGGGGAAGACGTGACCGCCGGTTCCACCGGCCATGATTAACACGCGCATATCCGACCTCCCGTGCTGCTAGCCATCCATGGCGCGCTCGTCCGGCCCGGCCATCCCTGGCCGGGCGCTCGCCGGGGCGAAGCGGTGCTTCGCCGGTTTCCGGCTCGCCCGCCAATGCCTCCAGCCATGATCAAAACTCGTGGCGCCTGGTTCATCGTGCGCGCCCCGTTGGCTTGGGCTTGAGCGCGGCCTTCGACTCCAGGTCTACACGCAGCAGCAATGCAATCAGCACGCAGGTCACAACCAGGGAAGAACCACCGTAAGACACCAGCGGCAAGGTCAGCCCCTTGGTGGGCAGAATGCCCATATTCACTGAAATATTCACAAAGGCCTGTAGCGCCAACCAGGAGCTCAGACCGTAGGCAACAAACGCGCCGAACCAATGGCCGGCGGCAATAGCATTCCGGGCTATGGCATACGCACGCCACACCAGCAGGCCAAACAACCCCACCAGACACAGCGTGCCAATAAGCCCGAACTCTTCAGCGAAAATGGCAAAAATGAAGTCGGTATGGGTTTCTGGCAGATACAGCAGTTTCTGTACGCTATTACCCAGACCTACGCCGGCAATCTCGCCGCGCCCGATCGCAATCAGGGACTGGGTTAACTGGAAACCGCTGGCGTAGGGATGTTCCCAGGGGTCGGTAAAGCTCACCAGGCGTGCCACGCGGTAAGGTGAAGACAGGGCCGCCATTACCAGCACTGAAACCGCAGCACCGCCCAGTACCAGAAGGTGCAGCAAGCGCGCACCCGCCAGGAACAGCATGAGCCCACAGACCATGATTAGAATGGTGGCGGCGCCGTAGTCCGGTTCCATCAACAGCAGCAGGCACGCCAGCGTAATCGGTAATATCGGACGGATAAGCCCGGCAAACGTGGTGCGCAATTCAACCTGGCGTCGCACCGCGTAACCAGCCAGATACAGGATTAAAAACAGACGTGCGGGTTCGGAAACCTGCATGGCGAACACGCCCATGTCGATCCAGCGGCGCGCGCCGTTGACTTCCCGACCAATACCCGGCAGCAACACTACAAACAACAGGCTGAGCGCAATCGCCAGCAGCGGGAAACTGTTTGCCTGCCACTGACGCATCGGGATGTGCAACACGGCAAAACCGGCGCCCAGGCCGATCACGGCGTAAACAGCCTGCTTATAGAAATAATACAGCGGCTCGGCCACAGCGCGATCGGCCACCGCCACCGACGCCGAGCAGACCATGATCAGACCAATCGCCAGCAACAACACAGCGCTGGTGATAAACGCAGTATCGGGGCGCGCCATCGGCAGGCGCAAACTGAAGCTCTGGTTTTGCGCGCTCATGCCGCCAACTCCAGCACGGCGGCGGAAAATTGCTCGCCGCGGTCCTGATAGTCTTTAAACATATCCAGGCTGGCGCAGCCCGGCGAGAGCAATACCGTATCCCCGGGCAATGCCGCCTGCGCGGCTTCAGAAACCGCATCGCGCAAACTCTCAACGCGCCGCACAGAAATGTGATCACGGATTGCGGTTTCTATATAGCCTGCGTCTGCACCAAACAGCAGTGCCACACGACCCTTGCGTGCCAGCACCGGCCCCACGGGACGGAAATCCCCACCCTTGGCCTGACCACCGGCGAGCAACACGATGGGACCGGGCAGGCCCTCGATCGAGGCCAGCAAGGCGCCAACATTGGTGCCCTTGGAATCATTTACCCAATCGACCCCGGCGATATTCGCAACCCACTGGCAGCGGTGTGCCAGGCCCTTGAATTTACGCAGCGCCTCCAGCATGGCAGGCTGCGCAAGCCCGGCGGCCTCGCCCAGCGCCAGTGCCGCCAGAGCATTCAGGTGGTTATGACGGCCACGCAGGCCTACCGCGCTTGCCGCAATCAGGTTATGCGAACCGCGCGCCAGCCAGACTTCGCCGTCTGATTCACGCAGACCGTAACTATGATCATCAACAGGTTCGACGGCGGAAAACCCGGTTACTACGGATGCTGTGGTGGGCATCCGGCTAACTTCCGGGTCGTCGCGGTTCACAACTGCAACCTCGGCATGGCCGTATATCCGCGCTTTCAGCGCCGCGTAAAGTGCGAGGCTGCCGTGACGGTCGATATGATCCGGGCTTACATTCAGCACACAAGCGGCGCGGGTGCGTAAAGACTGCGTCAGCTCCAACTGGAAGCTGGATAGTTCGAGTACATAGAGCTCGACGCCGGAATCCAGAAGTTCCAGCGCCGGGGTGCCGAAATTACCGCCGACCGCCACCCGCAGGCCGGCGGATGCCGCCATGTCCGCCAGCAGCGCGGTCACCGTGCTCTTGCCGTTGGAACCGGTAATCGCGACCACCGGCGCTTGCACGTAATGCGCAAACCACTCGATATCGCCCTGTATTTTCAGGCCCTGCTTCCGTGCGGCAAGCAGCAGCCGCTCGCGCAGATGTACACCAGGCGAGACCAGTAACGCATCGATGCCGATCAACAACGCCGGGTCCAGACTGCCCGCATGAATCGCAACCTCGGGGTAATCGCGCCGGACCTCCGCCAGCGCCGGCGGAGACACGCGGCTGTCGGCCACGCTTACCTGAAAGCCCTTGTTCACCAGGAAACGCACCGCGGAGGCCCCGGTCAGGCCCATGCCGATTACCAGTATGTGTTTAGTTTCAACGCGGCTCATCGGATCTTCAACGTAGACAAGCCAACCAGCACCAGCACCAGGGTGATGATCCAGAAACGCACGATGATTTTCGGCTCTGCCCAGCCTTTAAGCTCAAAATGATGATGCAGCGGCGCCATGCGGAACATGCGGCGTCCTGTCATCTTGAAAGTCGCGACCTGCAGAATCACCGAAACCGTTTCGGCGACAAAAATGCCGCCCATGACAAACAGCACCAGTTCCTGGCGCACCATTACGGCGACCACGCCCAGCGCCGCGCCGAGCGCGAGTGCGCCCACGTCGCCCATGAATACCTGCGCGGGGTAGGTATTGAACCAGAGAAAGCCCAGACCGGCGCCCGCAATCGCGGTGCAGAACACGGCCAATTCACCCACGCCGAGGATAAAATGAAAGCCCAGATAGCTGGAAAATTCAGTGTTGCCGGTTACGTAGGCAAAAATCGCCAAGGCCGAGCCCACCAGCACACAGGGCATGATGGCCAGACCATCCAGGCCGTCGGTCAGATTTACCGCGTTGCTGGTGCCGACCACCACCAGATACGTCCAGAGCACATAGCCAAAACCCAGCGGTATCGCCACGTTCTTGAGTATCGGGATTAGCACGCTGGTCTCGACCGGCGAGGCCGCGCTGAAATATATGGCAAGCGCAGTCAGCAAACCGACGATTGTTTGCCAGAGATATTTACTGCGCGCCGGCAGCCCCTTTGAATTGCCGAATTTGAGCTTGCGGTAGTCATCAACAAACCCGATCAGGCCAAAGGCAGCCGTAACCAGCACCGCGATCCAGACGTAGTGGTTGCGGATATCAGCCCACAACAGGGTGCTGACAATAACCGCCACTATGATCAACGCGCCGCCCATGGTGGGCGTGCCGGCCTTGATAAGATGGCTTTGCGGGCCATCATCGCGCACCTGCTGGCCGATCTGATGGAAGCTCAGCTTGCGGATCATCCAGGGGCCGACGACAAAGCTGAATATCATCGCCGTAAGCACGCTCAGGATGCTGCGGAAGGTTAAAAACTGAAATACGCGAAAGCCGCTGTAAATCGGTTCGAGCTGTTCGGCCAGATACATCAGCATGCCTGGCCCTCCATCTCAGCGGTGGTTTCCAGCGCGCTCGCGACACGGTCCATACGCGCCGAACGCGAGCCTTTGACCAGCACCGTAACGCCCGGAATCAATTCGTCCTGCACCGCCTCGATCAACTTCGTCTGATCGGAAAAATGCTGCCCGCCCTCACCAAAACTGGCGATTGCGACGGCACTTAGCGGGCCCACTGCAAACATCCGCACCACACCGGCATCGCGCGCGGCATGCCCAGCCCGGGCATGCGCGGCTTCAGCGTCCGCGCCCAGTTCGCCCATATCGCCCAGCACCAGCCAGCTTTCCCCCGAGTAATGGCCCAGGGTGTCAAGCGCCGCAGCCAGGGAGGCAGGATTGGCGTTATAGCTGTCATCGATAATGCGTGCGCCGATTGCCATGGTGCGTATTTGCAGCCGTCCGGAAACCGGTTTCATCTGCGCCAGGCCATAGGCAATCTCGGCCGCAGGCAAGTCCAGCGCGTAACATACCGCGCCCGCCGCCAGCGCGTTCATTACGTTATGCCGGCCGGTCAGCGGCAGCTCCACCGCAGCTTCCGCGCCCGGCACAAGCAGACGAAAACGCGTACTCGAACCATCGGATTCAATAGCCCGGGCGCTGACATCCGCGCCCACATGCAAGCCGAAACGCAACTGGCGGCGGTCGCCCGCAAGTTCGGCCCATAAACCAGCGTATTCGTCATCCGCATTAATAATTGCGGTGCCGTCGGCTGCCAGATCGGCAAATAGCTCGCCCTTGGCGCGGGCAATGCCCTCGGGGCTGCCAAAACCCTCCAGATGTGCACTGCCCGCATTATTGATAACCGCCACCGCCGGCCGCGCCAGGCGATTCAGCAGAGCAATTTCTCCGGCGTGGCTGGCGCCCATTTCTATCACGGCGTAGTCGTGGTTCTGCCTGAGCTTGAGCAAGGTCAGCGGTACGCCGATGTGATTATTAAGATTGCCGTGTGTGGCCAACACGGCGTGCGTCTGGCCCAGGACGGCGGCAATCATTTCCTTGACGGTTGTCTTGCCGTTGCTACCGGTCACGCCGATTACCGGCAACTTGAAACGCGCACGCCATGCCGAGGCGCAGCGTTGTAAACCCAGCAAGCTGTCCTCGACCACAACCTGCGGCAAATCCACAGACTGGGGCGTATTTACCAGCGCGCCCGCCGCACCGAGCGTGGCTGCCTTGCGCAGGAATTCATGGCCATCGAAATTTTCACCGCGCAGCGCAACAAACAGATTGCCACGCCGCAGATCCCGGGTATCGGTACAAACGTCTGCAAATTCCGCATCCGCGCCCTGCAGCCGGCCTTCCAGGGTGCTCGCCAATTCTGAAAGCCTGAGTTTCATGCGGCCTCCAGCACGCGCCGTGCGGCTTCGCGATCATCAAAATCGCGGCGCTCGTTGCCGATGATCTGATAGGTTTCATGGCCTTTGCCGGCAATCAGCACCGCGTCGCCGGGGCCGGCCGCATCAATCGCCTGGGCAATCGCCCTGGCGCGGTCATGTTCTACCGTGGCCGATGTTTCGCTGGGTAAGCCGGAGAGAATATCGGCCACTATCCTGACCGGGTCTTCGCCGCGGGGGTTGTCGTCGGTAATCCAGAGCGCGTCGGCCTGCTTAGCCGCGGCCGCGGCCATCAACGGGCGTTTACCCGTATCGCGCTCGCCGCCACAACCGAATACACAGAAAATCCGTCCGCTGGCATGCTCGCAAACCGCGCGCAAGGCCTGCTCCAGGGCACCGGGCGTATGCGCGTAATCCACCACGACCAGCGGTCGTCCGGGCACGGCATCGACCAGCTGCATGCGGCCAGGCACGGTTACCACCTTGCACAGGGCAGCGGCGGCGGCGTCTGGTTGTATACCGCGCAACAGCAAAACCGCCAATGCTGCCAGCAGGTTATAGGCGTTAAAGCGGCCCAGCAGGGGGCTTTCGATGCGTAATTCGCCCCAACTGCTGTCTATATTAAGTGCCAGCCCCTGGGGCTGCGCCAATACTTCGCGTGCGACCACGTGCCGGGCTTGCGCGGGGATGCACGGCGAATCCAGGCCATAGGCCACGGCATCCACACCGGGTGCCAGCGCGTGCAACCAGCGCGCACCGTACTCATCATCCACATTCAACACGGCGGCCTTGAGATTGGCGCCTTCGAACAGGCGATGCTTGGCCGCGATATAAGCTTCCAGACTGGCGTGGTAATCCAGATGATCGCGGCCGATGTTGGTGAGCACGGCCACGTCAAAGCCCAGCCCGTCGACACGCCCCTGGTCAAGCGCATGCGAGGACACTTCCAGCGCCACGCTCTTGGCCTGCGCATCGCGCAGGCGCGCCAGCCAGGTTTGCAGAGTGACGGCATCAGGCGTGGTATGGGTTGCCGGCGCCAGGTCAGGTAACAAGCCATAACCCAGGGTTCCCATATAGCCGCAGGGCTGGCCCAGCAACGCACAGGCTTGCGCGAGCACGTGCGCGCAGGAGGTTTTGCCGTCGGTTCCGGTAATGCCGATCAAGCTCAGATCGGCGGCCGGGTGGTCGTAAAACCGGGCAGCGATCTCTCCCAGATGACGATGCAGTTCGGGAACACGCAGGTTCGCCACATCCAGCTCGGGCGGTGTTTGCGCATCCCAGGCCACCGCCGCGGCACCGCGCGCCAGTGCCTCGTCGACAAAATCCAGGCCATGGTTGTGGCCCCCGGCGCAGGCCAGAAACAGATTACCGGCGCGTATACGCCGGCTGTCGGTTTCCACGCCGCTGATTTGAACATCAGGTATCACGTCGCGGGTTAGCGCCTGCAACAAGTCCGCGAGCGGCTTGGCCCGAGTCATGGCACTGCTCTGGATTTCGCAGACGCTCACGAATGCTCTCCCGACTCGGCGCCGGCGTCCGCGGTAAAGGTGGCGGGGTCGTCTGGCGGCACGCGCAGCATGCGCACGGCCTCATGCATGATGTTGGAAAAAACCGGGGCTGAAACCGCGCCGCCGTAGTAGGCGTCCGCGGTAGGCTCGTCAATCATCACCAGACCCACCACACGCGGGTGATCGGCCGGCACCATACCTACAAACAAGGCCTGGTGGCGCTTGCTGTTATAACCATCTCCATCGACCTTGCGCACGGTGCCCGTCTTGCCGGCCACCTGGTAGCCGCGTATGGCCGCCTGGGTCGCGGTGCCTTCGGGGGTGACCACGCCTTGCAGTAATTCCCGCATGTTGCGCGCGGTTTCCGGGGAAACAATCTGCTGCGGTTCCAGCACCGCACCGCCAAGGTCGCCCTGGACCAGACGCAGATCGTGCAGCCGCCCGTTGTCCGCCAGCACAGCGTGCGCGCGGGCGAGCTGTAACGCGGTAACGGAGACACCGTAACCATAGGCCGCAGTTGCGGTTTCGACTTCGCCCCAGCGGAAATAATCGCGCAACACGCCGGCGCGCTCGCCCGGAAAACGCGAGCCGGTGGCCTGACCAAAGCCGAAATCCTGATATACCTGCCAGACGCGTTCCGCACCGAGCTTGAGCCCAACTTTAGCGGCACCCACATTGCTGGATTTAGTCAGCAGGCGCTGAAAATCTACCGGCCCGTAGTCTCGGAAATCGTGCACGGTCAGATTCCGGCCCACACGCATGACGCCGCCTTCGGTATCTATCACCGAATCGCGCGTATACAGGCCCGAATCGAGTGCCCGCGCCAGTAGCAGCGGTTTCATGGTGGAGCCGGGCTCGAACAAGTCGGTTACTGCGCGATGGCGCAGGCCAGCCTTGGTAATGGAATCGCGATTATTCGGGTTGAAGCTTGGATAAGAGGCCAGAGCCAATAATTCGCCGGTGGCCGGGTCGAGCAGGACCACCACACCGGCGCGGGCCCGGTTTTGTACTACGGCGGATTTGAGTTCGCGATAGGCCAGATACTGCAAGCGCAGGTCTATGGTCAGCTGGATGTCCTCTCCAGCCCGCGGCGCAGTGAACTGGGCCAGATCTTCGGCCACCCGGCCCAGGCGATCCTTGATGACGCGCCGGCTGCCGGACTCGCCGTGCAGGCTTTCGTCCAGCGCCAGCTCCATGCCTTCCTGGCCGCGGCCGTCGATGTTGGTCAGCCCAACGAGTTGCGCAGCCGCCTCGCCCGCGGGGTAGTAGCGTTTGTATTCTCGCTGCAAAAACACCCCGGGTGCGCCAAGATTCATCACCTTACGCGCCTGACTCGGGCTGAGCTGGCGGCGCAGGTACAGGAACTGGCGCCCGCGATACTCGTTCAGACGTGTGCGCAAATCCGCGGCGCTCATCTCCAGTTGTTTGGCCAGCGGCGCAATGGATTGCGGCGATTCCAGCAGGGCGGCCGGTACGGTCCAGACGGATTCTGTCGGCGCCGACAACGCCAGCGGCTCGCCGTTGCGGTCACGAATCGCGCCCCGGCCTGCGGGTACGCTAACGGTACGCAAATGCCGCTTGTCGCCCTCGGATGTTAGAAACTCATTGTCGAGCACCTGCAGCTCGAACGCGCGGGCACATAGCACCACGGCGAAAATGCCGAACGCGGCGAGCGCGAAATGCGCCCGCCACATGGGTGGCGGGTCCAGTTTTATATTCGGGCGCCGGCGACGAGGAGACGGGCTCATTGCGCCACCCCCAACACGGTGTAGGCTTTGGGTTGGACCATATTCAGGCGCTCGTGCGCCAGCCGGCCTACGCGGTCAGGGTTTGCCCAGGCGCTTTCTTCCAGTTGCAGTTGCGCCCATTCGGTTTTCAAGCGGTCGCGCTCGACGCGCAGGGTCTGCAGGTCGCCCTGCAAGCCGCGCGATTCGTGCTTGGCCTGCACTACAGCCACGGCGGCGAGCATGTTGACCACCAGCAATATCAACAGTGTCAATGCCGAGCGCATTATGCCGGCACCGCGTGCGGGGTTCGTTCGGCCACACGCATAACGGCACTGCGAGCGCGTGGATTAAGCTCAAGTTCGTCAGCATCTGCATATTGCGGCTTGCCGACGAGCGCTAGTAATGGCTTGGCCTGCGGCGCCATGGGTACGGGCGGCGGCTCGGGTTGCGCCTGTGCACGCATGAAGCGTTTCACAATGCGGTCTTCCAGCGAATGGAAGCTGATTACAACGAGGCGCCCACCGGGCGCCAGGGCAGCAAGGCTCTGTTCGAGCACCTGGCGCAGGTCCACCAGCTCATCATTTATATATATACGCAAGGCCTGAAAGCTGCGCGTGGCGGGATGAATACGCGAGGTCGCTGCGATGCGCCGCGGGATACAGGCACTGATAATTTCTGCCAGGCGGTCGGTTGTTGTTACCGGCGCTTCGGCTACCGCGCTGACTATTGCGCGGGCGATGCGCTTTGCGAACGGCTCTTCACCGTAATTTTTCAGTACAGTCGCAATCTCTGACTCGTCGGCGCTTGTCAGCCACTCGGCAACGCTAACGCCGGTTTGCGGGTCCATGCGCATATCCAGGGGGCCAGGACGCGAGAATGAAAACCCGCGCTCGGCGGTTTCAAGCTGCGGCGAGGACACGCCCAGGTCCAGCAGCAGGCCGTCAATACACCCGCGCGCATCTTCATTTACGAGCGCCGTGTTTAACTGCGAAAAACTTGCACGTTCGATGCGAAAACGCGGCTCACCAGCCCAGGCTTGCCAGCCATGCGCACAGGCGTCGGGGTCCTTGTCGAATGCCAGCAACCGGCCGCCTGCGCCTAGATGCGCCAGGATAGCGGCGCTATGGCCGCCGCGGCCGTAGGTGCCGTCCACGTAAAAACCATCCGCGCGAACCATCAGCCCGGCGAGGGCCGCATCCAACAGCACCGGCTTGTGTTCAGTTGGTTTCAAGCGCCACGCCCGCCTCATTTCCGGGAACCTATAAAAAATTCAGATGGTGAGGAACAATCACAACGGCACATCTTTCAGCGCCTCGGGCATTTCGCCCAGCGCCGCCTGCGCCGCCAGCGCCTGGCCAAAATCTTCCTGCCCGGCCTGCCACTTGGTCTCGCTCCACAACTCAAACGCATGCCCCATGCCCGCAAGCATGGATTTACTCTCCAGCTCAGCATGTGAGCGCAAGTTGGCAGGCAGCAAAATGCGCCCCTGCCGGTCCATTTCCACGTCGCGGGCATTACCGATCAGGAAGCGTTGAATGCTTCGCACCTTGGTGTCGAAACCGCCTTTGCTGAGCAACTCCTGCTCAAGCACCTGGAACCGATCCTGCGGATAGATCAACAGGAAACCATCCCAGTGCGGCGTTACCACCATGCGACCACCGCAGGCGTCTACCAGCGCCTGGCGATACGCCGCTGGAATCGCTACGCGACCCTTGGCATCGACGGTGACCGAATGAGAACCCCTGAACACAGATGGCGCCTCCCTGAACAAATACCACTTCTACCCACTTTTTTCCCTTCCTCGCCACTATAGGCATTGTTGCGCTTTGATGTCAAGCAAAAATACCGGGCTAAATCTGTGCAATTTTGTTTTGAAACAGCAGCTTAGGCGAGCTTCTTTTTAGCTGAAACAGCATTCGTCAAATTGCAGTGAATACAATCATTTAGGCCATACTTATGAAGCGGTACATAACGCATAGGAATTACGCCGGCACGCACCAGCGTGGTGCGAAGTGGGGGGATTTCTATTCAGTCCCGCTTGATAAACGTGCGATCTGCGCACTTTTATGGGGGAGCCGGGGCATGTTTCGGCCCACTTTGGCAGTTATGCAAAGACGGGTTCAGGGCCTGCGGCCCACGTTGGAAACAGCTTCAAGAGTTGAGCTTTAGGGGTTACAACTCTTAACCCCTCATTCGGTTTTCGCTTCGCTCATCTCGCTGCACTCGCCCCAGAGGGGAGAAAGGGGTGGGTGCGGCGCCTTGCGGCGCCGCTATTAGTTATGGGGGAGTTGGCCTGTAAGCCGGGTTCTGTCGAGAACAGCCATTCATCTGGGTCACGCGTCGCCGCGTGCCTCAAGCGACCTACCCGGGCGCTGTGCGGGCCGCACATTGCGCCCCTATTCGGTCTTGCTCCGGGTGGGGTTTACCCTGCCACGGCCGTTGCCGGCACGCGCGGTGCGCTCTTACCGCACCATTGCAACCTTACCTGTGCCCTTGCGGGCCATTGGCGGTATATTTTCTGTGGCACTTTCCGTGGGCTCGCGCCCCCCAGGGGTTACCTGGCACCCTGCCCTGTGGAGCCCGGACTTTCCTCCGTGCATTAATATGCAAGGCGACTGTTCGGCCAACTCCGTAGCGGATTATACACTCGATCGTGCATCCGCCCGCGTGGATGACGCGTCAAATAGAATGATTTTATCTAAAACCCGTTCACCCGGACGTTTAAGACGTGCTAGTTTACGCGTCTCGCACAAACGCGATCCGTTATCGTTATCTCTTCAGGAGAAGCCCAAAATGCCCCGTTTATTTTTCCAGGCGACCCTAATTGCCGCTGCAGCCGCCCTGGGTTGCGCGCTTGCCAGCACGGCTTTGTTTGCATCCAGCCACCGTGAAGCTCCTTTTATAACGGAACTGCCGAAAGTGGATGGCACCGACTTCTATATGTTCCGCAGTTATGGCCCGGACAGCACCGACGACTCCATAACCCTGATTGCAAATTACCAGCCCCTTCAAGATGCCTACGGCGGCCCGAACTATTTCACCATGGACCCCAACGCGCTATACGAAATTCATGTTGATAACAATGGCGACACCCGGGAGGACATCACCTTCCAGTTCAGGTTTGAAACTACTTTTCGTAGCGCCTCCCTGCCCATCGGCCCGGAAGACGACCAGGGCAACCCGACCGATGTCCCCATTGCCCTGAGCAATGTAGGTCCGGCCAGAAATACTTCCACAGTCGGCCCGAATGTAAACGACAACGCCGGCCTGAACGTGGTTGAAAACTATCGCGTAACCGTGGTGCGAGGCGACCGTCGCAGCTCAACAAACCCGCCCGAAGCCATCAACCCGTCAACAACGGGCGACGACACGCTGTTTCGGAAACCAGTTGACAACATCGGCGAAAAAACCATCCCCAACTATCCAACGTATGCCAGGAACCATATTTTCAATATAAGCATCCCCGGTTGCACCCAGAAAGGGCGTGTATTTGTCGGCCAACGCCGTGACGGCTTTGTGGTCAACCTTGGTGAAGTGTTTGACCGCATCAATCTGGTCCCAACCGCGGCACGCGACTCCCGCGCCAATATTCTCGACGACAAGAACATAACCTCCCTGGCACTGGAAATCCCGCGCAGCTGCCTGCTGGATCCCGTGGCCGTGGCCCAGGGCGAAACGCCGGAGCCTGTGCTTGGCGCATGGACCACCGCCAGTCTGCGTCAGGCCCGCGTCCTGAATCCGCTACCGCTGGCCCCCGGACAGGTAGTCAACGACACCCCGGATAACCCCGCGGCCGACAACACCAGCATTATCGCACGAGACGGTGAAACCAATACCCCGGCCGTGCAGGGTGGACCCTGGACCCAGGTTTCGCGCCTGGGCAACCCGCTGGTCAACGAGGTGATCATCGGGCTGAACCAGAAAGACCAGTTCAACGCCAGCGAGCCGTTCAACGACCTGCTGCAGTTCGGCACCTTCGTAACCCATCCGACCCTGCCGGCCCTGATCGAGACCCTGTTCGACGTGCCTGCGCCAGCCACCCCCCGGCTTGATCTGGTGGCGGCCTTTATTACTGGCATACGCACTCCAGTCGGTGGCACCCTTACCAATTTCACCCAGCCACAGAATATTACCGATACCAACCTAGATATGGATGATAGCGAGGTAATCGAAGCCGCGGAACTGGTCCTGGGCGGCGAGATGCTGCGCCTGAATACCACTTTTCCCGCCGGCCCGCTGCCAGAAAAGGGGGCGCAGGACAGCCTGGGCTTTCTGGCCTGCGACCTGTACGGCTTCCCCAACGGCCGCCGGCCGATTGACGATGTAGTAGACATCGAGCTCACGGTGGCCGAGGGTGCGCTTACCGCCAATAACCCCAATACCCTGCAAACCTGTGACTTGAGTGCCGGCCTACCGGGTACCGTTGTCAACGGAGGCACCGTTATAAACGACGGCGCCCTACCGCAGGCAAGCGATTACCTGCCCAACTTCCCCTACCTGTCCAATCCGTTGCCTGGCTCGCCGATTGCCGCCTCGCGACTCACCCAGTAACCGGAGATCAGCATGCGACATTTACTGATTATTGCTGCGATCGCCGGCACCGTGGCGTTAAGCGGGTGTAGCGAGAGCGACGGCGAGGATGATCCCTTTTTCATCATACCGCCCGCCCTCACCAGTTTCGTTGTGCAGCAATGTAACAACACCCCCGAGAATGCCAATGCGGTGCGGATAAACGGCGCCAGCTTCGGCAGTGATGCCCAACCGGAAACCCAGGACCCGGCGGGCAGTATATTCACCAGAAACTGTATCCCGTCCGATTCGTAGGTCCGCGCCATGCCCACCGAACAGCGATGTTTCAGCGGGCTTTTTACCCGTCCCGTATGCGCCCGGTTATGATTTCTCCCGGCCCAGCTCCAGGGCAAGCTCATAGACCTGATTGCGCGGCGCACCGGTAATACGCGCTGCAGCCTTCGCGGCTTGCGCAAGCGGCATCGCGCCCAGTAACTCTCGCAGCAGCGCCGTCATTTCGATTTCGTAAAGCCCGGCTTCGCTGGACTCAGGCGCGCCCTCGAGCACCAACACGAACTCTCCGCGCCGGCGGTTATCATCCGCGGCCAGCCAGACCACCACTTCGCGCGCCGGGGCGGTAATGCTTTGCTCGTGCAATTTGGTTAACTCGCGCGCCAGGCATAGCCGGCGTTCACCGCCCATGACTTCGGCGATATTGGCCACGGTGTCGGCAATCCGGTGGCTGGACTCGTATAACAGCAGACTGCGCGGCTCGGCCGCCAACGCCTGTAGGCGGCGCTTGCGTGGGCCCTGGCGCGCCGGCAAGAAGCCTTCAAACACAAATCGGTCGCTAGCCAGGCCCGCCAGCGCCAGTGCGGCCACCGCCGCGCAGGGCCCCGGCACGCTGCGCAATTCCAGGTTCGCGGCGCGCGCATCCCTGACCAGCAGATAGCCCGGGTCGCTGATCAGCGGGGTACCGGCATCGGAAATCAGAGCAACACGCTCGCCATTTTGCAACCGCGCAATCAGCGCGGGTACTACCTGCGCCTCGTTATGTTCGTGCAGGGATTGCAACGGGGTCTGAATGCCCAGGTGCTGCAGCAATATGCTGCTATGGCGGGTATCCTCCGCCGCAATTAGATCCGCCTGCGCCAGAATATTGCGGGCACGGGCGGAGATGTCGCCCAGGTTTCCAATGGGCGTGGCCACCACAAACAGGCATCCAGGGGGGTAATTCTCATGTTCCGGCATGGGTTGCTCACTTTAAAACCACGGGTGAAAACCACAGGCTCGAGTATCGTTTCTGGCCTATTCGATTTATCCTAGGCTAGTGTACTGCGCCGTATTTGATGGAACAGTTAGAACGAGTGCAATTTTCTGTCAGACAAGGCGCAACGACGAGTAATAGTCGTAACTATTGCGAGCCCTCGAATAATTAGGGGCAACGCAGAATGGCGGAAAAGTGCGCCGTTATAAGTTCCAGACAGTGCGGCGCAGTACACTAGGACTCGCTTATCGGCCGCCATCTTGGCACGAACCCGCACGGTAACGCACCGTTGCCGGCAACACAGTTGACGCTATGATTTATCGCACATCCCCCATATTCATTTTTTTAATTCTGTTGCTCCTGCTCGTTACCGGTTGCAGCCAGCTACCGGCACAATTGTCTCAACCCAGCGAATCACTGGAAACTCAGGCAGCAACACGGCTGGCGCAGGAGGATTATGCGGCGGCAGCGCAGTTATATCGTTTAGCCGGTGAAAGCGCCTCGGAACCCAGGCGCAGCAAGTTACTACTTGAGGGCGCCGATGCCGCGATTCAGGCGCCCGACCCTGGGCTGGCAGAGCAATTGCTGGACGGGGTGAATCCGACCGCCCTGGATGCGCGTGGACAAGCGGCATTTGAATTATTGCGGGTCCAGATACGCATTCAGGGCAAGCCCCCGGCCCAGGCACTGAAGCTATTGCCGCCCCCCAGCAGCGGCAGTCCGCCCAGCGTTGCCGCCAAAATCTGGAAACTGCGTGCGCAATTATTCGCGCGCAATAACCAGACGGCTGATGCGGTGCACGCACTGGTGCAGCGGGATGTCTGGCTGCTGGACGAGGGCCAGGTTAAAGCCAACGATCAACTGATATGGCAACAGTTGCAGCAACAGCCGCCCAATGCCGACACCCAGGCGCCGGCTGGCGATGAAATTACCAGTGGCTGGCTGGCGCTGGCCCGTATCGACAAGGGAACGCGACCAGATCGCAGTGCACTGAAACAGGAATTGCAGCGCTGGGAACGCCGCTACGCTGACCATCCGGCAAGGCGGCAGATCCTGCCCGAACAATTTGACTACAAGCCCCCCCAGACAGCCGATACCGCCGGCCAACCCATCGGCCTGGCCTTGCCGCTTACCGGCGATTTCGCCAGTGCCGCCGCCGCGATCCAGGACGGGTTTCTGGCCGGCTACTACGCCAGCAAGGAGTTGCAATCCGGCGACAATGCATTACCCGCGCTGCGAATTTACGACACCAATACGCTCTCGGACGCCAATCGTTTGATCGGAAAAACACGCAGCGATGGAATAGGCGTGCTGGTGGGGCCTTTGCAAAAAGGCCTGGCCACCGAACTAGCACAACGCCGCAATCTTGGAGTGCCGGTTTTGGCGCTCAATTACGTGGAAGGTGCCGTTACCCAAGCCAATTTTTACCAGTTCGGGCTGGCCCCGGAAGACGAAGCCACGGCCGCCGCCAAGCGCGCCCTGGCCATGGGGTTCACAACAGCCATTGCGCTGGTACCGGAAGGCGAATGGGGCCAACGCGTGCTGGAATCTTTCCGTGACACATTCAACTCCACCGGTGGCACGCTCGTTGATTACGCCACCTTCAACCCACAAAATCAGGACCACGCCCAGCCCATAAAGCGGCTCTTGCGATACGGCAGCGCGCCGGCTCAACCGGTGCAGACCCGGGACAGCGATGCAGACGAACGCAACAGCGAGACCTCACGCCGGCGCGACGTAGACTTCATCTTCATTGCCGCGCAACCAGCCCAGGCGCGCCAAATCCGGCAGCAGCTGCGCTATTTCTACGCCGCGCGCCTGCCCGTGCTCGCCACTTCACATGTATTCACCGGGGTAGTTAATCCCTCCAAAGATGGTGACCTGGAAGACCTGATGTTCGCCGACATGCCATGGATAATCGGTGATTCCACGAAAACACGCACGCGCCGCGAGCAAGCCAGGGAGTTCTGGCCGCAGGTAGACCAGCGCTATCCGCGCCTGTTCGCCATGGGCTATGACGCCTGGTTGCTGGTGGCCCGGCTCAATGCCGGCGACCTGCAAAAAGGTTTCCTGTTGGAGGGCAATACCGGGGATCTGTATTTACGCGACGCAGGCCGTATCCAGCGTGAGCTGGATTGGGCGCAGTTCCGCAATGGCAAACCCAGAGCTTTACCGAAACTACAAGCGCCCACGCCAACGCAGCCTGTCGGCTATTAGGTGGAAACAACCCGCCAGCAAAGCGGCAAAGCGGCTGAGGAAAAAGTGCTGGTGCGCGCGAAACAGCGTGGGCTTAAGCTGGTAGCGCAGAATTTCCACACCCGCTATGGCGAGCTGGATCTGGTCTTGCGTGACGGGCAAACGCTGGTCATTGTGGAAGTGCGCTACCGCGCGCGTGATGATTTCGGCGAAGCTGCGGCCACCGTTACCCAAGCCAAACAGCGCCGCATCGTCGCCGCCACGAAAGGCTATATGGCAGCGCATAACCAGTGGCGCGATGCGCCGGTGCGCTTTGATGTGGTCGGCGTGAATGCCGCAGGCGAGTTAAACTGGATTGAACAGGCGTTTTTGGCAGAATAACCATGATGGCTCTTAAAGTATGCTCCCAGAGAAGATGAACCCAGAACAACGAATTAGCGGCTTTTTCGCTGCCAGCATCCAGGCAAAACAGGATACGTTGCAGCCTGTCCTGCCGCACTTGATCGCAGCCGGCTCCCTGATGGCCACACAGCTTGCTGCCGGCAATAAAATCCTGTCCTGCGGCAATGGCGGCTCGGCCGGCGACGCGCAGCATTTTTCCTCCGAGCTGATCAACCGTTTCGAACGCGAACGCCCGGCCCTTGCGGCAGTGGCGCTGACCACCGAAAGCTCAACCCTGACGGCAATCGCCAACGATTACAGTTATGAGCGGTTGTATTCCCGCCAGGTGGAAGCGCTCGGCAAGCCCGGCGATATCCTGCTGGCGATCAGCACCAGCGGCAATTCCGCTAACGTAATTGCTGCGATCAGGGCGGCTCAGGAACAGGCCATGCCGGTGGTCGCCCTGACCGGTCGCGATGGCGGCGCTATGGCGCAGGCTCTGGGGGACGGTGACATTGAATTGCGAGCAGCCAGTGACAGCACGGCGCGCATACAGGAGGTGCATCTCCTGTTTATTCACTGCCTCTGTGATTTGCTTGAATGCGAAATGTTTCCTGATTCCGCGGCGACTGTTCGGTAAAACGTTAACCACAAAGAACACAAAGGGAAAAGAAACAAACTTTGTGTTCTTCGTGTTCTTTGTGGTTTATGGGTATTTTCCGCTGCAGCTACAGTACGCTTTTTTAGCGCCTGACTACTTGACTACCTTCAAATGGCTGCGTTTCTTTTTGGCAGCCTGATCGCTGCTGGAATCGGCATCCGGTGATGTTGCAGGCGGCGGGTCTTCCGGCTCTTCCACTTCCCCAAACAACATGCCCTCGCCGTTCTCACGCGCGTACAGCGCCAATACCGCACCCGGCGGCACGCTCACTTGGTAGGGGTGGCCCGAGAAGCGGGCGGAAAAGTGGATTAAATTGTTATCGATTTGCAGGTCGCGTACCGCGGACGGGCTGACGTTAATCGTAATCTTGCCGTCTTCGGTAACAAACTGGCTCGGTACCGCCACGCCGGGGGCATCGGCAGCCACCAGCAAATGCGGCGTCAGGTCATTATCCAGAACCCAGTCGTAAATAGCGCGGATCAGATAAGGTCGACGTGAACTAACCGCAGTCACGATTAATCACGCATCTCGCTTTCAAGTTCGGTCAGACTGCTGCGGAATGCGGGGCGCTTGAACAGCCGCTCGGCATAATCCTGCAGTTTCTTGCCCTGTTTGGGCGGCAACTGAATTTTGTAGTACTCCAGACGCCAGAGGATGGGCGCGAAAGTGCAATCCACCAGGGAAAACTCCTCCCCCACATACGGCCGGGGCGAGAATTCCGCAGCCAGGGAACCCAGGGTTTCTTTCAGCCTGGAACGCGCCTTGCGCACCTGGGACGCGGTACCGTGCATATCCGGCGAGAGCGAATACATATCCTGCTCCATGCGAAACAGGGCCAGGCGATAGCGGGCCCGGGTTACCGGGTCGACCGGCATCAGCGGCGGATGCGGAAAACGTTCGTCGAGGTATTCAATGATAATGCGCGGGTCATACAGCACCAGATCACGATCCACCAAGGTCGGCAGGGTGTGGTAGGGATTCAGCTGAACCAGATCGTCGTGGGTCTGGTCTTCGCGCAACTCCACCACGTCCAGGTTGGTGATGCCTTTTTCTGCCAGCACCAGGCGCACCCGGTGGCTCTTGGGGCACTCCGGGCCGGAAAACAACGTCATCAAGGATCGGCGATTAGTCACAGTCGCCATAGTATTTACTCCGTACCAATCCAGGTCAGAATGACTGGAATGGGGCACTTGGCCGTATTATAAGAATTAAGCACGCTGCCCTGTGTAGCCGCCGGGCTCATGCTTGTCCTGGCGCGTATTGCACATGCAGGATATTAATGGACGTCCCGCCAGTATTCACGTTTGAGTAACCAGGCCAGCACGGCAAACAGCAGCAGGAAGGCGATAACCTTCTTGCCCAGGTCATAGCGCACCATTTTGGCTGGCTCGCCCACATAAACCAGGAAGTTGACGATATCCCCGACGGCGCGACGATACTCTTCCTCATTCATGCTGCCGGCTTGCACGATCTCGAATTCTGGTTCTGCCGCGCCGTGTCCGCCGGATTCTTCGCCATGGCCTTCTTCAGGCTGCATGTGCTTCTGATAACCCTGCAAGGGCCACAGCACATGCGGCATAGCTGTGTTTTCCATCACCAGGTTATTCACGCCGGTGCTGGTTTTGTCGTCCAGGTAAAAAGACAGCAGAAAGCTATATAACCAGTCTGCGCCATTGGGATGCCAGCGCGCAACCAGGGTCAGGTCCGGCGGCGCAGTTCCAAACCAGTCGGCGGACTTTTCCGGCATGGTGCCGGTAAGCTGGTCATGGATTTTGTCGCGGCTGAGTACCAGGTGCTTTGTCATCATTTCTTCCGGGATGTTCAAATCCTCGGATATACGCTGGTACCGCATGTACTGCAGGGTATGACAACCCGAGCAATAGTTCATGAACAGCTTGGCCCCGCGTTGCAACGAAGCCTCGTTGCCCAGATCAGGCGTGTAGTGGAAAGGCACGCTTTCGCCACCGGAAGCCAACACCGCGGCCGGCGCAATTAATACCAGTATAAAAATCAGACGCCGCATCATTCTGTCACCCTTTCCGGTACGGGCTTGGTCTTATCCAGCTTGCTGTAAAGCGGCATGAGCAGGAAGAACAGGAAGTAGGCAATGGTGCTGATACGCGCCGCGATAGTGCGCCATTCGCCCGGCGGTTGTGTGCCCAGGTACCCCAGGGACACAAAGCTGACCGCGAAAATCGCTAGCGCGCCCTTGAATATCCAGCCCTTGTAACGTACGGATTTCACCGCGCTACGATCCAGCCATGGCAACACGAACAGAATAAGCACAGCACTGCCCATGATGACAACGCCACCGAGTTTGTCGGGCACGGCGCGCAACATGGCGTAGAACGGGGTGAAGTACCACACCGGCACGATGTGCTCGGGCGTTACGATCTGGCTGGCCGGGGTAAAGTTGGGCGCTTCCAGGAAGTAGCCGCCGAAGGTCGGGGCAAAAAACACAATCGCGGCGAATAAAATCAGGAAGACCGCGGTGCCGAAGATGTCCTTCACCGTGTAATAGGGGTGGAACGGGATACCATCTTTGGGAATGCCGTCCTCGCCCTTGACCTTCTTGATCTCAATACCATCGGGGTTGTTCGAACCCACATGGTGCAGCGCCATGATATGCGCCACCACCAGCCCCACCAGCACGAATGGCAGCGCCACCACGTGCAGCGCAAAGAAGCGGTTCAGCGTAGCGTCGGCAATGATGAAATCGCCCTTGATCCAGGTCGTCAGCGTCTCGCCGATGCCCGGAATGGCGCCAAACAGAGAAATAATCACCTGCGCGCCCCAGTAGGACATATTGCCCCACGGCAACACGTAGCCCAGGAAGGCCTCGGCCATTAACACCAGATAAATCAGGCAGCCGAATATCCACAACAGTTCGCGCGGCTGACGGTAAGACCCGTACAACAGCGCGCGGAACATATGCAGGTAAACAACAACAAAGAACAGCGACGCGCCGGTGGAATGCATATAGCGTATAAGCCAACCCCACTCCACATCGCGCATGATGTATTCAACCGAGCCGAAGGCTTCCGCCGCGGACGGCTTGAAGAACATCGCCAGCCAGATGCCGGTAAGCAACTGATTGACCAACACAAACAGCGATAGCGAACCGAAAAAATACCAGAAATTGAAATTCTTGGGCGCGTAGTATTCCGCGATGTGCTCGTTCCACAGCTGGGTCGCCGGGAAACGCTCATCAATCCAGCCCATTAACTTGGAACCCATCAGGCCTTCCCTCCGCTTTTAGGATCTACACCGATCTGGATCACATCATCACTAACATAGTGATGCGGCGGCACGGGCATATTCAACGGCGCAGGCACCCCTTTATATACGCGCCCGGCGATGTCGTACTTGGAACCATGACAGGGGCAGAAAAAGCCAGGGTAAGCCATGGTCTGTGGGCTCGGCTCGACTTCATAGGTCGGCACGCAACCCAGATGGGTACAAATACTGACCATTACCAGCACATCCGGCTTAATCGAACGCGCCTGATTCTGACAATACTCAGGCTGTTGCGGTTTCTCGGATTCCGGGTCCAGCAATTCACCGGAGACTGCATCCAGAGTAGCCAGCAATTCATCCGTGCGGCGCAATACCCACACCGGTTTGCCCCGCCACAGAACGGTAACTTTGGCACCCGGTGCGATTTCGGAAATATTGATTTCAACCGGCGCACCCGAGGCTTTCGCGCGCGCACTCGGTTGCCAGGATTTTATAAAAGGTACCGCTACAAACGCCGCGCCGACTCCGCCGACCACTGCGGTGGCTGTAGTCAGAAACCGGCGCTTGCCAGCGTCGACCCCCTGTTCACTCATGCGTCACGTCCTTTAACGAAAGACCTGGTAATGGCCGCCAAAATTATCAATTCTCCGGACAACTGGGGCCCGAATACACGACCGATGTAGCTAACTCGATTTGATTCACCCAAAGGACAGGCCTTGATACCTACGCCTGCCCCGGCGCTGCTTTCGCGCGCGGCGGAATTATAGCACAAGCGCCACATTTGGCAGCCCCGTATTGCCTCAAATCAGCCGGGGCATAGCGGCGATTAGCTGATCATTTTCCTGCGGCGCGCCAACGGTAATACGCAGGCAATCAGCCACTTGTGCGTGCGAGCCGTGCAGGTTTTTTACTAGTATGCCCGCGTCCCTCAACCCGGCATGTATATTCGTAGCCTGGCCTTGCGGCATGCGCAGCAGCAGAAAATTGGCCTGGCTTGGATAAACCTGTAACCCCGGCAAGGCTTGCAGCGCCGTTTGCAGGCTTGCTCTTTCGGCGCAAATATTCTCCGCCTGACGTAAAAATGCCGGGTAATTTTCCAGCGCAAATTCAGCACTGGACTGCGTGAGACTATTAATGTTGTAGGGCAGGCGCACAGGCTCCAGCGCATCAATCCAGGCTGGGGCGCCCACCAGCAAACCCAGGCGCAATCCCGCCAGACCCAGCTTGGACAGCGTGCGCATGATCAGCAGGCTCTTAAACTCATCCAGAAGATGCAGGCAGTTGTTATCCGCAAACGGATAATAGGCTTCATCAATCACTACCAGGCCGGGCGCGGCGGCCACGATCTTGCGCAAGGCCGCTTCATCATATGCATTACCGGTCGGGTTATTCGGTTGCGCAATGATTACCAGCGCCGGTTGCCGCTCCTGTATCTGCGCCAGCGTCGCCTCCACGTCCAGTGAAAAATCCCGCGCCAGCGGCACACCAATGTATTCAAGCCCCGCCACCCGGCTGATGAGCCTGAACATGGCAAACCCCGGCTCCGGGGTGAGCAGGCTCGCCCCCGGCCTGGCCAGTGCCAGCATTAACAGTTGCAGGATTTCATCCGAGCCATTGCCGAGCATGATTGCTGCGTGGTCCGGCAGGTCCATGGCTTTGCGCAATGCGTTCTTCAGCCCTTGTGCACCGGCGTCCGGGTAGCGGTTGAGCGCCACAGCCTGTAAACGCTCCAGCCAAGCCGGGCGCAATTCAGCCGGAAAAGTGTGCGGATTCTCCATCGCGTCGAGCTTGATCAGACCGCGAGAATCGGGAACCTGGTAAGAATCGAGCGCCAGGATTTCCGGGCGCAGCCAGTCGGTAGGGGCGCTCATCGCCCGCTCGTGTGGCGTGAGCGCGCCCACGTGAGGGGTGAGGGGTGAGGGGTGAGGCGGAAAGAACGCGTCGTAGCGGCTTCGAAGGTACCTGAATTACGTAGGTGGTTAGCACAATTTGTTCTGGCCTGAGCGCAACAACCCACCGCAAAACCAACCGCCTCACGCCTCACGCCTCACCCCTCTCGCCTCACGCACATCCGCCTTACCCCTCACGCTTACCACGTAACTCAGCCGATAACGCGTGCGCTTCCAGCCCTTCACCGTGCGCCAAGGTGGCGGCAATCGGCGCCAGATACCGCGCACCGGCAGGGCTGGCGTGGATAACGCTAATACGTTTCTGGAAGTCGTAAACGCCCAAGGGCGAGGAGAAACGTGCGGTGCGCCCGGTGGGGAGTACGTGATTCGGTCCGGCGCAATAATCCCCGAAAGCTTCGGGGCTGTTAGCGCCCAAAAAAACCGCGCCGGCGTGACGAATATCATCGAGCAGGATTTCCGGCCGGGTCACCGCCAGCTCCAGATGCTCGGGCGCCATCTGGTTGGACAATTCCAGGGCTTCGTCGAGATCGCGTACTTTAATGAGCGCGCCGCAGGCCGCTAGAGAGGCCTTGATAATTTCTGCCCGCGCCTGATGCGGCAGCAGGCGATCAATGGCCGCGGCCACTGCGTCGATATAGTCCTGATCCGGACACATCAACAATGCGCGCGCTTCCTGATCGTGCTCGGCCTGGGCGCATAAATCCATCGCCGCCCATTCCGGGTCCGCGCTGCCATCGGCGATGATCAGCACTTCGGACGGCCCGGCGATGGATTCAATCCCGACCTGGCCAAAAACCTGGCGCTTGGCGGCCGCCACATAGGCATTACCCGGCCCCACGATCTTGTCCACCATGGGCACGCTTTCGGTACCGTAGGCCAAAGCCGCCACGGCCTGCGCGCCGCCGATGGCAAACATCACATCAACCCCGGCCAGGCTGGCTGCGGCCAGTACCAGCGGACTTACCTCGCCGCCGGGTGCGGGTGAAGTCATCACGATTTCGCCCACACCGGCAACCTTTGCCGGAATAGCATTCATCAATACGGTAGACGGATACGCCGCCTTGCCGCCGGGCACATATATGCCGGCACGATCCAGCGGGCGCACGGCCTGGCCCAGCGTATTGCCGTGATCATCCTCAAACGACCAGGATTCGAGTTTCTGGCATTCGGCGTAATCCTGCAGGCGCCGGGCGGCCTGCTTGAGCGCATCGCGCTGCGCGGCGGGAATTTCCTTTAGCGCCGCCTGCATCCGGTCTTTACCGATGCGTACATCGCCCATGGAATCGACGACGCGATTATCCAGTTCGCGTGTGTAATCCAGCACTGCGGCGTCGCCGCGTTCGCGCACCTGGGCGATAATTTCGGCAACCCGCGTGCGCACCTCGGTGTCCCGATTCACGTCGTAATCTATGAGTGCCGCGTACACTTGAGCAAAGTCGGGTTGCGCGCTGTCCAGCCGTTTGATATCAGCCATTTGTGGCTCCGGTGGCACGCGCAAATGCATCCAGCAGCGCTTTGATCTGCTCGTGCTTCATTTTCATCGCGGCCTTGTTCACCACCAGGCGCGAGCTGATTTGCTCGATCGTTTCGAACGCGACCAGGCCGTTTGCAGCCAGGGTATTGCCGGTATCCACCAGATCCACAATAACGTCCGCCAAGCCGACTAAAGGTGCCAATTCCATCGAACCATAGAGTTTAATGAGCTCGACTTGACGCCCCTGGCGCGCAAAATGCGCGCGCGTGGTTTCTATATATTTAGTGGCGACGCGCAGCGGGCGGCTGCTGTCGCCGTCCAGTGCGCCGGGCAGCCCGGCGACCATTAAACGGCAGCAGGCAATGCCCAGGTCCATGGGCTCGTACAGGTCCTGGCCGCCGTGTTCAATTAACACGTCCTTGCCGGCAATGCCGACATCAGCAGCGCCGTAGGCGGTAAATGTAGGCACATCCGCGGCGCGGATCACCAGCAGACGCAGGCCCTCGCGGTTGGTGGTAAAAATCAGCTTGCGACTTGTTAGCGGGTCTTCTTCTGGCTCAATGCCGACCGATGCCAGCAATGGCAGGGTGTCTTCCAGAATCCGTCCCTTGGACAAGGCCAGGGTTAATCCCGTATTCATTTGCGCGCTCATGCCGCCCCGCGCGCGCTTATCGGCGCCTTGTCGGAATGGCGCCGGATTTTGGCGCCAAGCTGCGACAATTTTTCTTCAATACATTCATAACCGCGGTCGATATGGTAAATGCGGCGCACATCGGTGGTGCCCTGGGCAGCGAGGCCGGCGATAACCAACGACGCGGACGCCCGCAGGTCGGTCGCCATCACCGGCGCACCGGTAAGCTTTTCGCGTCCGGTTACGATTACGGTGTGGCCTTCCTGGTGGATATCCGCGCCCATGCGGCACAATTCGGAAACGTGCATGAAGCGATTTTCGAATACCGTCTCCGTAATCGTGCCCACGCCCCCGGCCACGCTGTTGAGCGCAGTAAATTGCGCCTGCATATCGGTAGGGAAACCCGGGTACGGCGAGGTACGCAGATTCACCGAGCGCGGCCGCCGGCCCTGCATATCCAGATCAATCCAGTCTTCGCCAAGGGTGATTTTAGCGCCAGCTTCTTCAAGTTTCAGGGTCACGGCTTCGATCAGGCTGGGGTCGGTATGGGTCACACGCACCTGGCCGCGCGTAAGCGCGCCCGCCACCAGAAAGGTGCCGGTTTCAATGCGATCGGGCAGCACGCGATGGTTGGCGCCGTGCAATCTCTTAACGCCTTCGATTTTAATCACCGAAGACCCGGCGCCCTCGATTTTGGCGCCCATCGCGATCAAACACTTGGCCAGATCAACAATCTCCGGCTCGCGCGCGGCGTTTTCCAAAAGTGTTACGCCGTCCGCCAGTGTCGCAGCCATCATCAGGTTCTCGGTACCGGTGACGGTGACAGTATCCATGGCGATACGCGCGCCTTTCAAGCGCCCGCAACGCGCGCGGATATAGCCGGATTCCACCTCGATTGCCGCGCCCATTGCTTTCAGGCCACGCAGATGAATATCCACCGGACGCGCGCCGATTGCGCAGCCGCCAGGCAGCGATACTTCCGCTTCGCCGTGCTTGGCCAGCAGCGGGCCCAGCACCAGAATCGAGGCGCGCATGGTTTTCACCAAGTCATAAGGCGCCACGCAGGAGTTGGTCGTGCTGCCATCGGCCTCGACCACCATATGATCGCCGATGGTCACCGAAACGCCCATTTGTGCCAGCAGCGCATTGGTGGTGGTCACGTCTTCCAGGTGCGGCACGTTTTCGATGATTAACGGCTCGTCCACCAGCAAGGATGCACACAAAATCGGCAGTGTGGCGTTTTTCGCGCCAGAAGCGTGGACTTGTCCGGACAGCGGCGGGCCGCCCTCGATTCGCAGCAGATCCATCAGTCTTGTACTTGTTCGGGCGTTAGCGTGCGCAGCGACAGGGCGTGGATATCGCCGCCCATTTTCTCGCCGAGCGCCGCGTAGACCAGACGGTGCTGCTCAACCACGCCCTTGCCGGCAAAACTGGGGGAAACCACCCGCGCGGCAAAGTGCTGGCCGTCGTCGCCCGCGACTTCCACCTGCGCGTCCGGCAGACCGGTTTCGATAAGTTGTTTAATCTCTTGCGCCGTAAACATGTTCTGAATGCCTTGAAATGACCAAAAAGTGGCGTGAAATGCTACCACGGCGAGCGCCAAGGGCGTATAGGAAACCTGAAATATCGTGTGTTCCCGTTAAAGATTAACCACAAAGGACACGAAGGACGCAAAGGTAAAAGAAGGAATTTTTTATAAAGAACTGACTGTCAGGCTGAATCAGGTCCTGGCGATGTCGTGCTACATATCATTTAAATTTCAGCTTTTCAAAAACCACAGAGGCGCGCACAGGCGCACTGAGGTCTTGTTCGTCTTAAAGCCTTTCCTCTGTGTGCCTCTGCGCGCCTCCGTGTTCATAATCAAATGTTGGTTTAAAGCTAATAATCAGGAGCACACCCAGGAGTGACTGAGTCATCGTTAGAGCCACTTACTAAAGAAACTACGCGTCCTCTGCGTCTTCACTTTGCGCACTTTGCGTTAAGTTTTTTGATCCTCAATTCACGTCCGCTCACGTGCGTATTTTATAGCCACTGCGCAGCATCAGCACGCATACTGTAGATACCGCCACGAAGAAGCTGGCCACCACCGCCAGAGACAATAACGGTGATGCATCGCCCACACCGAAAAAGCCCTGACGAAAGCCGTCAATCATGTAAAAGAACGGGTTGTAGTGCGATGCGCCGCGCCAGAAATCCGGTAGGGAATGTATGGAATAAAACACGCCGGACAAAAACGAAAGCGGCATGATAAAGAAATTCTGAAACGCGGCCAGATGCTCGAACTTGTCCGCCACAATGCCGGCAATCATGCCCAGAACCGCAGAGGTACCGCCGGAAAATATCAGCATGGCCAGCACCAGCAACGGATGGGTTAGCGGTACCCGAACGAAGAATTGCGCCACCAGAAATAACGCGACTGCCACCAGTGATGCGCGCAACAGTGCCGCGCCGATATAGGCCAGATATATTTCCAGCGCCGACAGCGGCGTCATCAGCAAAAACACCAGGTTGCCCATCACCTTGGACTGCGTCAGCGACGACGAGGTATTGGCAAAGGCGTTCTGGATGATACTCATCATGATCAGCCCCGGGATCAGAAACGCGGTGTAACTAACGCCGTCATAAACCTGCACGCGGTCTTCGAGAACTTGCCGAAATACCAGCAGATACAGCAGCGCGGTGATTATCGGCGCGCCCACGGTTTGCCCGAGCACACTGCGAAAACGCCGCACTTCCTTTTTGAACAGGGTGTAACAACCAAACCAGTTCATTTGTAACCCTTGCGCCTGACGCTACTGAGGTAAGAAAGACTAACCACAGAGGAACAGAGAAACAGAGGACGTGGAACATATGCGCAAGCCACCCAGTCCACGAAGCAAACACAGGAAACATTATTTTGTTTCAATGCCTTAACCATTCTTCTCTCTGTTCCTCTGTTTCTCCGTGGTTAAAAATTTTGGGCTCATTCCAGCCTTCATGCTGCGTGTTTCGGCATATCGGGATCCGCGGTCAATTCCACAAATATGTCCTCCAGGGAGGGTTCGCGGGTACGCACGTCCTGCACGCGAAAACCGGCATCGCGGATAGCTTCCAGCACATCGGCAATGTAATGTTTGCCCTGCTCCAGTTTTAGCTCGATTTCGTCGTCGTCGATGCGCTCGGCCAAGGCGCGGACCGCGTCCGGCAAACTGCCTTCGCCTTTTAAGCGTAATTTAAGAAAACGAAATGGATGGCGGTCCAGCAATGCGGTCTTTTCTTCCAGCACCTTGAGCTCGCCGTGGTGCAGAATCGCGATGCGGTCGCACAGCTCTTCCGCCTCTTCCAGATAATGCGTGGTCAGCACGATGGTATGGCCGGCCTTGTGCAGCCGCCGCGTGAAGCGCCACAGGGTGCGGCGCAGTTCTACGTCTACGCCGGCGGTGGGTTCGTCCAGAATAACCACGGAGGGCTTGTGCACCAGCGCCTGCGCGATGAGCACACGGCGTTTCATGCCGCCGGAGAGCGCGCGCATGCTTTGGTTGCGTTTGTCGTTGAGTTTCAGTTCGTCCAGTAATTCATCTATCCACGGCCAGACTTCCTTGCCGCAGCCGTAGTAGCCGGCTTGCAGACGCAGCAAATCCTGTACCGGAAAGAACGGGTCATACACCAGCTCCTGCGGCACCACACCAAGATTTTTGCGCGCCGCCCGGTAAGCGCTGACTACATCATTGCCGAGCACGCTGACGCTGCCGCTGGTGGCGTGGGTCAGCCCCGCGATAATGTGGATCAGGGTCGATTTACCGGCGCCATTGGGGCCGAGCAGACCGAAAAACTCGCCACGCTGAATGTCGAACGTGACGCCTTTGAGCGCCTCGGTTTCGCCGAAGGATTTGCGCACGTCTTTGATGGCAATTGCCGCGTCTTGCATGCTGGACGTCCATTCCGTTTCGTGAGGAGGCTGGACATTATACGCGTGCTGGCAAGCCCAATTCGGTTAAGATGCTGGCGGTTATATTTCCCCGTTACTATTGGACTGACCCGGCATGTTGCTTAGTTTTTGCGCCGTTCTCGTTGGGCTGGGGGCACTGGTTTACAGTGCCGACCGCTTTATCGTCGGCGCCGCCGCCACCGCCAAACGCCTGGGCGTGCCGCCGTTGCTGGTCGGGCTTACCGTTGTCGGCATCGGCACTTCGTTGCCGGAAATCGTGGTCGCGATAATTGCCTCGCTCCAGGACAAGGCCGGACTGGCCATCGGCAACGCGATTGGCTCGAACATTACCAATATCGCGCTGGTTCTGGGGTTTTGCGCCCTGCTTGCGCCGCTTACCGTGCATGCTGCGCTGGTGCGCCGTGAAATGCCGGTGTTATTGGTTGTCAGCCTGCTGGCTTTCGCGCTCGCCTGGGACGGGCAGCATTCGGTATCTGATGGCGTCATCCTGCTGATCGGTCTGGCCGCGGTTCTCGGCGGTTTGGCGTGGATGGCCCAGCAGCAATCCGGCGCGGATCCGCTGACCGCGGAAATTCAGGCCGACACCGGTCCGGACATCTCCCCCGGCGCGGCGCTGGCCTGGCTATTGCTCGGCATGCTGCTGTTGCCGATAAGCTCGCAGATACTGGTTTGGGGGGCGTCCAATATCGCGCTGGAACTTGGCGTCAGCGATCTGGTCATCGGCCTGACCATTGTTGCCGTCGGCACCAGTCTGCCGGAGCTGGCTACCGCGTTGTCGGCGTTAAAAAAAGGCGAACACGATCTGGTGCTGGGCAATGTCGTGGGTTCCAACCTGTTCAATATTCTCGCGGTTTTGTCCTTCCCCGCGCTGCTCGCACCCGGGTTTGTTCCAGACGGTCTTTTGTCGCGCGATTTACCCTTGATGCTGGCACTCACCGGGGTGCTATATTTGATTTGCTGGGGCCCCAGGCCGCGCATCAGCCGCGTTCATGGTGGGTTGTTCCTGGCGATTTTCGTCGGCTACGAGGCGCTGCTATACGCCTCGCGATTCCAATAGCTCGAGCTAGGGCCGATAATAGAACGTATGGATATTGAAAAACTGATTGCGCGGGGACGCCGTGTTATCGAGATCGAAGCCGACGCGGTGGCCGCGCTCACCCAACGTATTGATGCCGGTTTTGCCGGCGCCTGTGAATTACTGTTTGCCTGCGAAGGCCGCGTGGTGGTTACCGGCATGGGCAAGTCCGGGCACATTGGCGGCAAGATTGCGGCCACCCTGGCCTCTACCGGCACCCCGGCGTTTTTCGTGCACCCCGGCGAAGCCAGCCACGGCGACCTGGGTATGATTACCGGCAACGATGTGGTGCTGGCATTGTCCAAATCAGGTGAAACCAGCGAGATATTGACTATTCTGCCCCTGATAAAACGCCTGGACGTACCGCTGATCGCGCTCACCGGCAATCCCGATTCCACCCTGGCGCGGCGCGCTGATGTGCATATTGATGTGCGCGTCGATTTAGAGGCGTGCCCGCTCGACTTGGCGCCAACCTCCAGCACCACCGCAACGCTTGCCATGGGCGACGCGCTGGCTATCGCATTACTGGAAGCGCGCGAATTCACCCAGGAAGATTTCGCCCGCGCGCATCCCGGCGGCTCGCTGGGCCGACGGCTGTTATTGCGCCTGGATGACGTCATGCACCGGGGTCAAAGCCTCCCGCTGGTAAAACAGGCCACCAACTTACGCGCGGCGCTGCTGGAAATGTCGGAAAAACAACTGGGAATGACCGGAATTATCGATGACTCCGGAACGCTCATCGGCGTTTTCACCGACGGCGATCTGCGCCGTGCGCTGGACGCGCAAGCCACCGTAGACACCCCCATTACTGAAGTTATGACCCGCAATCCACAAACCGGCCAGCCGGACATGCTCGCCGCCGAGGCACTGAAAATTATGCAGAACAAGAAAATAAACGGCCTGATTATTGTCGATCAGGGCAACATTCCAGTGGGCGCCATGAATATGCACGACCTGCTGCGCGCGGGGGTGGTATGAGCGACGAACTGACAGCCAAAGCACAAAAAATTCGCCTGGTTATATTTGATGTAGACGGCGTAATGACCGATGGGCGCCTGTACCTAGGCCCCGACCGCGCCGAATTCAAAAGCATGCACGTGCGCGATGGCCTGGGCCTGAAACGTCTGCAGGCCATGGACATTACCCCGGCGGTGATCAGCGGACGCCCCAGCCGCGCGGTGGAAGACCGCTTGCTGGAACTGGGCCTGCAGTACATTTATCTGAGCATTGAAGACAAACCCGCGGTGTTTCAGGAGTTGTGCGAGATTCTGGATGTTACGCCGGCCCAATGCGCCGTCATGGGTGACGACCTGCCCGATTTACCGCTGATGCAAGCCGCCGGTCTGGCGCTATGCGTGGCCGACGCGGTACCCGAAGTGCTGGCCGCGGCCGACTGGGTCAGCAGCCGCAACGGCGGCGACGGCGCGGTGCGTGAAGCCTGCGACTTCATCATCACCGCGCAGGAATCCGGCGCGTGATACGCGCTGCGTTTATTGTGATGGCGCTGGCGCTGGTGGTGGTCCTGGGCGCCCGTATTGTCGATGTGCGCTCACCCGAAGCAAAGGCCAAACTCGACACCCCCAACGACAGCGATTACTACATGCTCGACGCCGTGGTACGGCAAATGGACGAAAACGGCGTGCCCAAATACCGTATGACCGCCGCCGAAACCCTGCACTTTCCGGACGAGTCCGCACGCCTGACCGACATTCACGTAAACTACCAGGGCGAGTCCGACAACCAGTGGGACCTGCAAGCCGCGCGCGGACGCATCCCCGCCGGCAAACGCGATATCCTGTTGCACGACGGGGTGGAACTCATACGCGAACACGAGGGCCAAAGGCGCATACAGGTCAACACCGAACGCGCCTGGGTACGCCCAGACGAGGATCAGGTCGATACCGATGTAGCGGTTACGGCCAGCGCGCCGGGCCAGAGCGTCTCCGCCGTGGGCATGACCTTGCTTTTAAAACAGAACCGGGTGATTTTGAATAACAATGTACAGGTTACTTACCAACCTTAGCTGGGCACTGTCAGTGACACTGGGCCTCGCGTGGTTCAGCACCGCGCTGAACGCGCAAACCCGTGACCAGCCAATACAGATCGAGGCCAACAAGGCAGAGTATTCCGACCGCACCGGCATCAGCACCTATAACGGCAATGTGGTGCTCACCCAGGGCAAACTGGTATTGCACGGCGACATGCTGACCGTGACACGCAACAAGGACAGCGGCAATATCGAGGCCGTGCTTAAAGGCGACCCGGCAACCCTGGAAAAACCGGCAGACAAAGACAATCCCGAACCGGTTGATGGCCGCGCGCAAAGCATGCAATACAACTCCGGCGAAGCCGTGCTTGTACTCACCGGCAACGCGCAGGTAACACGCGGCGGCGACGCTATCAGCGGCGAAACCATCAAGCACTATCTGAACAGCGCGCGCACGCAAGCCTTGAGCTCCGGCAGCGGTGAGCGCGTAAAAATCACCATTCAACCAGATACCGCGGACGAAGCCGGCGGGCCCGAAACCGAATCCTCAACCCCCAACGCAGAACAGGAGCCGGCCACGCCATGACTAAAAGCGTGCTGCGCGCCGAAGGCCTATGCAAACGCTACCGCGGGCGCGACGTGGTGAAAGACGTTTCGCTGGACGTGCGAGGCGGCGAAATCGTGGGCCTGCTCGGCCCCAACGGCGCCGGCAAAACCACCTCCTTCTACATGATCGTTGGCCTGGCTACACCGGATAGCGGCAGCATCTTCCTCGACGACAAAAACATCACCAACTCCCCCATGCACCGGCGCGCGCAAATGGGCGTGGGCTATCTGCCGCAGGAAGCGTCGGTTTTTCGCAAGCTGTCGGTTGCCGACAACATCATGGCGATTCTGCAGGTGCGTAAAGACCTGGACCGGCAACAGCGCGAAGACCGTTTGACCGACCTTATGGACGAACTCTCCATCGGCCACATCAGGGACAGCCAGGGCCTGAACTTGTCCGGCGGCGAACGCCGGCGGGTAGAGATCGCCCGTGCACTGGCGGCCGAACCCAGCTTTATTTTGCTGGATGAGCCCTTCGCCGGCATCGACCCCATCTCCATCGGCGATATCCGCAGTATTGTCAAACACTTGCAGGGTCGCGGCATCGGCGTGCTGATTACCGACCACAACGTGCGCGAAACCTTGGGGATTTGCGAGCGCGCCTATATTTTAAGCCAGGGCAGTGTAATTGCCGCCGGCGACCGCGAGACCGTGCTCGCCGACGAGCAGGTGCGCGACGTGTACCTGGGGCAAGATTTTCGCCTATGAAGCAATCCATATCGCTCAAGCTCGGCCAGAGTCTGACCATGACGCCGGCACTGCAGCAGGCGATAAAGATGCTGCAGTTGTCGACCCTGGACTTGCAAATGGAAATCCAGGACGCGCTCGATTCCAACCTGATGCTGGAAAACGACCAGGGAGATGACCAGGGAGCTGACCAAAGAGAAGAAAATCCGGATGTCATCGAACCGGTCGATGCCAGAAACGCAGAACAGCAGGCTTCTTCAGACGAAAACATACCGGAAAACCTGCCGGTCGATGCGGACTGGGACGACATTTATCAAAGTGCCCCGCCCAGCCAGGGCAGCCGTAACCTCGACGACGAAGCCCTGCGCGAATACCACCAGGCCAATCTGCACAGCACTCCGGATTTACATGAGCACCTGACCTGGCAAGCCAGCCTATATTCTTTTAATGAAGTGGCCCGCGCGGCCGCCGCCTACATCATCGACGCCATCGACGAGCATGGTTATCTGCGAGACTGGCCCGATCTTGAGCACCGGCTTACGAGCGAACTGAAGCCGAGCGCCGAAGCCCTGGAGCACACGTTGCACTGTGTGCAGGAATTCGATCCCCCCGGCATCGCCGCGCGCAACCTGGCCGAGTGCCTGAGTATTCAGTTGCAGCAAATGGATGCCGAGACGCCGGGGCGCGAAATTGCACTGCGCCTGACCCGCGCGCAGTTACTGGAAACCATTGCTACCGGCCATTTCTCTGCAATCAAACAACGCCTGGACATCAGCGACGACGACGCTCTGCAAACCGCACTGGCGCTTATCCAGCACCTGCAGCCCCACCCCGGCGATGCGTTCAGCGAACACGAATCGCAATACGTCGTACCCGAGGTTTTCGTCAGCAAGCAACAGGGCCGCTGGCAGGTTTCGCTCAACCCGGACATCGCCCCCAAACTGCGTATAAACGCCGAATATCAGGCGCTTATCAAGCGCGCCGACAAAAGCGAGGACCAGGCCACACTGAGAGAACATCTGCAGGAAGCGCGCTTTTTTCTCAATAGCCTAAAAAGCCGCAACGAGACGCTGCTGCGGGTGGCCCAGCGCATAGTTGAAGCGCAACGCGCTTTCCTTGATTATGGCGAAGAGGCTATGAAACCACTGGTACTAAGAGACGTCGCCGATAAGCTGGGCATCCACGAGTCCACGGTATCGCGCGCTACTGCAAATAAATATATGCAGACCCCGCGCGGCCTTTTCGAGTTGAAATATTTCTTCTCCAGCCATGTGCAAACCACCAACGGCGGCACCTGTTCGGCCACCGCGATTCAGGCCATGATCAAACGTATGGTGGGCGCCGAACAGGTCGACAAGCCATTCTCCGACAATAAACTGGCAGATTTGCTGCTGGAAGAAGGCATCAAGGTGGCGCGCCGCACTATTGCCAAGTATCGTGAAGGACTCAACATTCTGCCGTCGCACGAGCGGCGGCAGCAAGCGTGATGCGCCCAGAATAAAATACAGGAATTTTATCCGTCCAGGCTCGGATTGAGCCCGTCACAATGTCAAAAAGGAGTACAGCATGAATCTAAATATCTCCGGCCACCATATGGACATGACCGACGCATTACGCGATTACGTAACCAGTAAAATGGAACGCGTGGAACGCCATTTTGACCATGTGATCGACGCCGACATCGTGCTCGAAGTTGAAAAAGAGCGCAGAAAGGCCGAAGCCACCCTCAAGCTCAGCGGCGCCACCCTGCACGCCGACGCCGAACATACAGATATGTACGCCGCCATCGACGCCATGATCGACAAGCTCGACCGGCAAACCCGAAAATTCAAGGAAAAACTTACCAATCACCACAACCAGGAAGGCCTGCGCGCGAATGCTACAGCCACCGCCAACGCCAATATGGACGGGCTGGGTTAAACCCCTCCCCGTTCGCAACCGCACCGTGTTCCGTCAACTGGATAACCCATGAGCATAGCCGAAATCATTACCTCCGACCGCGCCCAGATACTCGAAGATGTCACCAGCAAAAAACGTGCGCTGGAAAGACTTTCGGACATTCTGGGCGAAGCCACCCCTTACGTGTCCAACAACGAAATTTTCACCGCGCTGGTCGGGCGGGAAAAGTTGGGCAGCACCGGCATCGGCGATGGCGTGGGAATTCCACACGGTCGTCTTAAAGGTCTGAACGAATGCGTTGGCGCCATGGTGCGGCTGGACAAGGGCATAGACTTTGAAGCCCCCGATGAGGCCTCGGTGGATATCCTGTTCGGTTTGCTGGTGCCGCAGGAATCCACCGAGGATCATTTGAAAATCCTGCGTAATCTGGCAGAGATTTTTTCCGAAGCCGATTGCCTCAAACGTCTGCGTGCGGCCGCCAGCGGCCAGGACCTGCTCGATGCCCTGCTCGAATTCGATCAGGTCTCCCAGGCGGATTAGGGCCGCCTCGCCGGTTAGCACCCAGCATGAATGAGGGCATAGCCGATACACTCAGCGATAGCCTGAGTGTTGCCTCGCTGCACGCTCAGTTGGGCGAGTTATTGGCGCTGAACTGGCGAGACCCAAGCCGCAACGGCGCGCACCGCAAACTGGCGGCCACCGGCAGCGGCGGCCGTCCGGTGCCGCTGGTGGGCTATCTGAACTTCATCCAGCCGCCACAGGCGCAGATTGTCGGGGCCGCGGAACGCCGTTACCTGGATGAAATCAGCCCGCAGCAACGCGATGATTCTTTCGACCGAATCACCACCGGCGACACTGTACTGGTTGTTATTGCAGACAATGAAAACCTGCCCGCCGAGCTACTGGATACCCTGCACCGCGCACAAATCGCGGTACTGGAAACCGTGCAACCCAGCCATAAGATCGCCTATCACCTGCGCCATTTTCTCGGCCGTGCGCTGGCGCGTACAATTACAGTTCACGGCGTTTTTCTGGAAATTCTGAGTCTCGGGGTGCTGATTACCGGCAAGGCCGGCGTCGGCAAAAGCGAGCTGGCGCTGGAACTCATTAACCGCGGCCACCGTCTGGTAGCCGACGATGCCGCCGAGTTTGCCCTGCTCGGGCCCGATGATCTCAACGGCGGCTGCCCGCCGATACTGCAGGATTTTCTGGAAGTTCGCGGCCTGGGCATCCTCAACATCCGCGCAATGTTCGGCGAGGCCGCCATAAAACGCCGCAAGCAACTGGGCCTGAGCATCCACCTGATGCGTCCGCAAACGCCCGACTTGCCGGCCGAAAACCGCCTCAGTGGCAATCGCCGCAGCCGGGACATCCTGGATGTGACCATTCCCGAGATCACCCTGCCCGTCGCCGCCGGTCATAACCTCGGGGTGATGGTGGAAGCCGCCTGCCGTGACCACCTGTTACGCATGCAGGGTTATCGCTCGGATGAGGTGTTTGCCGACCGCCAGCAGCAAAGCATGGACCAGGGCCTGTGAACGCTGATGAAATCGTCGCGCCGCAGGCCATTTTTTCGCAAGACAAGGCGTTGTGGGCGCAGTGTGGCCGCCTACACAAGCTCACAACAACGCAGGATTGTGGAAAAATGGCCCGCGTCCCCTTTAAAATATTAGTGAGGGGTTGCGCCCAAAATGTGGCCATGCGGCGTTGCTCGTCGTTCATTTGGCCCACCAAACTTCTATCCTCGCGTCTTGCCTGGCCGCATTTTGGGCGGCAACGCGGCGCTCTCATCAGCGTTCACAGGCCCTCGGCATGAGAGTCATCGTCATCAGTGGCCTGGCCGGGTCCGGCAAATCCGTGGCGCTGGATATGCTTGAGGACCTGGGCTATTACTGCATAGATAACCTGCCGATCAGTCTGCTGCGCGATATAACCGCCGACACGATTCGCGCGCAGGACCAGCACTTCGACAAGCTGGCGGTGGGTGTGGATGCGCGGGCGCGATTGTCTGATATCAGCGCGTTCCCCGAGCGTGTGGCAAGCCTTAAAGCCGCCGGCATAGACATTCAGGTCATCTACCTGGAAGCCAGCCCCGAGGTTATCCTGCGCCGTTATTCGGAAACCCGTCGCAAACATCCGCTTACCAACCCGCAGCGACCGCTGACCGAAGCCGTTGCGGCGGATCGGGAGTTGCTGCGTCCCATCGCCGAAGAGGCCGATCTGGTGCTGGACACCAGCCACAGCAACATCCACCAGTTACGCGAATTGATCCGCACCCGGGTGGAGGCCAGCAGCGAAGGCGGCATGTCCGTACTGCTGCAATCCTTCGGCTTCAAGCATGGCGTGCCCGATGCGGTAGACTTCGTATTTGATGTGCGTTGCCTGCCCAATCCGCATTGGGTTGAGGCATTGCGCAACAAAACAGGGCTGGATGACGAAGTCGCCCAGCATCTCGAGAAATCGCCTGAGGTGCATGAAATGCTGCAAGACATTGGCAACTTCGCCGAATCCTGGCTACCCAATTTCCAACGCGAGAATCGCGCGTATATCACCATCGCGATAGGCTGTACCGGCGGCACACATCGTTCGGTTTATCTGGTTGAACGCCTGGCCGAACGCTTACAAAAAGACTACCCGCTTACGCTGGTACGGCATACGGAACTGCCATGATTGCCGTGCTTCTGGTCACCCACGGCCATATTGGCCAGAACCTGGTGGACACCGCCAGCAACATGTTGGGCGAACTAAGCCTGCGCACCGATATTATTGAAGTCGGCCGCGACGACGACCCCGATGAGCGCGTGCAGGCCACGCAAAAGGCTGCGCAGGCGCTGGACCAGGGCGACGGCGTGCTGTTACTGACCGACGCCTTCGGCTCTACGCCCAGTAACGTGGCCAACAAAGCCGCTGCCCAGAATAACTATCGCGTCGTCGCTGGGGTAAATCTACCCATGCTCGTGCGCGTTTACAATTATCCAAAACTCGAACTGGAAGACATCGTGGCCAGCGCCGTGGAAGCTGGCCGCCAAGGGGTCATGCCCTGTTCGCCACCGCAACCTTCGAAGAAGCAGAAAAATGCCTGAACGCGACGTCGCCATCGTTAACAAATTGGGCCTGCACGCGCGTGCGGCATCCAAATTCGTAACCGAAGCCGGGCGCTTCGACAGCGAAATTCGTGTCTCCAGGGAGGGCCGCGAAATCTCGGGCAAATCCATCATGGGCGTAATGATGCTGGCGGCCGCACGCGACAGCCGCATACACATCAGCGCCGAGGGGGAAGACGCAGAGGCCGCGCTCGACGCCCTCGAAGCTCTGGTTCGCGACCGCTTCGGCGAAGATCAGTGATCCGCCTCACGCCTGTTCGCTGGCGCTCCCCTCGCTGCGCTCGCACCTCACGCCTCACGACCGCATGAGTCTGTGGCTTAGCGGCATCGGCGTATCCCGTGGCGTGGCCGTAGGCCGCGTGCATCGCGTGCACGGCGCCGATCTGGATATACCCGAATATGCCGTGGCCGCAAAGGATCTCGACGCCGAGGTACAACGTTTCACCGGCGCGCTCTCGGAAGCGCGCAAGCAACTGCAGGACATCCAGGCGCAGATTCCGGAAAACGCGCCGGCGGAAATCGGCGCGTTTATCGACACGCATTTATTGATGATGCAGGACTCGTCCCTGTCCGACACAGTCGCCAACCTGATCCGCGAACACCGCTGCAACGCCGAATGGGCGCTGAAACTCCAGCAGGATCATCTCACCGACGTGTTCGACCAGATGGACAATGCCTATCTTAAAACCCGGCGCGACGACGTGGCGCACGTGACCGCACGCATCCAGCGCGTATTGCTGAAGCAGGAACGCCGCATCGACGCGCAACACGGCGCCTCGAAAGCGCCGCCTGTCATCGTGGCCGACGATATCACCCCGGCCGACATAATAATCCTTCACCAGCAAGGCGTGGCCGCCTTCGTTACCGAACACGGCGGCCCCCTGTCGCACAGCGCCATTCTGGCGCGATCCCTAAAAATCCCCGCCATTGTTGGATTGCACGACGCCCGGCGCATGCTGCTGGACGACGAAACCGTCATCGTCGACGGCGAGGCCGGGCACGTACTGGCCGCCCCCACCGACGACGCGCTGAAATTTTATCGCCACCGGCAAAAACGTAACCAGCGCTATCAGCGCATGCTTGGCAAGCTCAAAACCGAGCCAGCGATTTCCGAAGACGGCGTAAAGATTACGCTGAATGCGAACGTAGAACTGCCCAACGACAGCAAAAGCGCCGCCGAAGCCGGCGCCGAGGGCATCGGCCTGTATCGCACCGAATTTCTGTACATGAACCGCGAGGAAATGCCAAGCGAAGAAGAGCAGCTCGCCGCCTACCTGCGTGTGCTCAACTCGGTAAAAGGCCCAGTCACCATTCGCACCCTGGATCTGGGTGCAGACAAGACCATCGGTCACGGCCGCGACCCGGCGCAGTCAAGCAACCCCGCCCTCGGCCTGCGTGCCATCCGCCTGTGCCTGAAGGAAACCGACATGTTCCGGGTGCAACTGCGGGCCCTGCTGCGTGCATCCGCCGAAGGCAACGTGCGCATCATGCTGCCGATGATTTCCAACATTCAGGAACTGCGCCAGACCCGGCATCTGATCGAAGAGATCAAGCTCGAACTGCGCACCGAGCAACTCAATTTCGACCCCAACGTGCAGGTCGGCGCCATGATCGAAGTCCCGGCGGCCGCCCTCTCGGCGCCGCTGCTGGCCCGACACGCGGACTTTTTCTCCCTCGGCACCAATGATCTGATCCAGTACACCCTGGCCATGGACCGTATCGATGACGAAATTAGCTATCTTTACGACCCCCTGCACCCTGCGGTATTGCGCCTGATCAAGATGACCATCGACGCCGGAAATGCCGGCGGTATTCCCGTATCGATGTGCGGCGAAATGGCCTCCGACCGACGTTATACGCGCCTGCTGCTCGGTTTGGGATTAACGGATTTTTCCATGCATCCTGCGAGTATTCTTGAAGTTAAACAGTTGATTATCAAGTCCAATGTCGCCCAATTACGGGTGCAGGCGGATGCGGTGTTGGCGTGTACGGATGCGGTGGAGTATCGGGAGTTGATTGATGCTATTGGGGATGGAGAAGTTTCCTAAGTATTCCGGGCACCTTGGGGATCTTTGTTTTTTAGTATCTCTCACTCTTGGTTTTCGCCTCTTACGGCGAGTTACTTTCTTTTGCTTGTGCAAAAGTAAGTAACCAAAGAAAAACACACCCTGCCGCGAGCCACTTAATGCGGTTTCCGCATTAAATGGACACCTGCGCGCTTAACGAGCCGAGGGGCCTGCGGCGCCGGGAACCCCGGCCCGCTCCAGTGCTCGGCTCGCGCCCAAGGGGATAAAGCAAAGCGGTCTTGTGGCTGGCGGAGCCAGTATTAAATACGGACTTCGTCCGCACAAAACCCTGCCTTCGTCCCCGTTTAGCGCTTGCCGAGTGGCCGTGGAGGCATAGGGCCCGGCCATGCCGGAATGGACACTCTGGAATTCCCCTGTAAACGCAGTTTGCAGGGGAACCAGCGCGTGGGCCGCCTTTTTTTGGCGGCGCAAAAAAAGGTGACTCGCCATCAAGGGGAAACCACAGAGTGAGAAAAACTCAAAGGCCAATTCACCCCACAAAAATACCCGTCCGGTACAATACCGGCAACCTGACCCCGCCCATCATCAACAAATGTAACAAGCCGACATGAGCGAAGCCGCCCCGCAACGCGAAGACCACGCCGAAGAGCGCCTGCAGTACCTGCACGAGGCGCTGGAGTCCGGTCGTATGCGCCGGCTCAAACCGCTGTTGCACGCCCTGCATCCGGCGGAAACCGCGATTTTACTGGAAGCCATTCCGCCGGCCAAACGCGAGCTGGTGTGGGGGCTGTTGCCAGATGAAGACCACGGCGAAGTCCTGCTGCACGTCAACGACGAGGTGCGCGCCGAGCTGATTGATGGGCTCGACGACGCCGTGCTGCTCAAGGCCACCGAAGGCCTGGAAATGGACGACCTGGCGGACCTGATCGAGGATCTGCCGGAGACCGTAACGCAGCAGGTTTTGCGGTCCATGGATCTGCAGAATCGCGAACGGCTGGAAGCGGTTTTGTCCTACCCGGCCGATTCAGCCGGTGGTTTGATGAATACCGATTCGGTAACCGTGCGTCCAGACGTATCGCTGGCTGTGGTCAGCCGCTATCTGCGCCAGCGAACCACCCTGCCTGATCAAACCGATACGCTGTTCGTAGTCAGCCGCTATGGGCGCTACCTGGGCATGTTGTCGCTGGCCAGACTGGTCACGGTAGACCCGGAACGCGACGTATCCGAAGTAATGAATACCTCGGTGGAAGCCCTGCCTGCCGAATTGTCGGCCAGCCAGGTCGCCAAGCGCTTTCAGGATCTGGATCTGATTTCCGCGCCGGTAGTAGACGCCGAAGACATGCTGATCGGGCGCATCACCATTGATGACGTAGTCGACGTGATTCGTGACGAGGCCGAGCACAGCATCATGAGCATGGCTGGCCTGGACGAGGAAGAAGACATTTTCGCGCCCATCCCACGCAGCGCGCGCCGCCGGGCGGTCTGGCTGGGCGCGAATCTGTTCACCGCCTTCATGGCCTCCTACGTAGTCGGCCTGTTCGAGGCGACCTTATCGGAGGTTGTAGCGCTGGCGGTACTTATGCCGATTGTCGCCAGCATGGGCGGCATCGGCGGCAGCCAAACCCTGACCCTGATGATACGCGGCCTCGCGCTTGGCCAGATCGGCTTTTCCAATGCCCGAACGCTGTTGATAAAGGAACTGGCGGTCGCGGCAATTAACGGCATGCTTTGGGCGATAGTCGTGGCCACGGTGGCGTATCTCTGGTTTGGCAGCGCGGCGCTGGGCGGGGTGATTGCCGGGGCCTTGGTTATCAACCAGATTGTTGCCGCACTGGCCGGGGTCGGCCTGCCGCTGGGTATGCGCAAGTTGGGGATCGACCCGGCATTGGCCGGTTCTGTGGTGCTGACAACGGTGACCGATGTAGTCGGCTTTGGGGTGTTTCTGGGCCTGGGCGCGCTGATATTGCTTTAGTGGTGTGCGTCACTCTGCCTGTACAACCACATGATTAAAAAACGAAACTTGTCACTGCGAGGAAGACCCGCTCAGCGGGGCTGACGCGGCAATCTCATGGGCAGCTGTATAACGTGCAACGACTCCGACACTGAATTGCCGCGCTGCGCTCGCAATGACGCTTATTCGGGCTGATTGTTACTATTGCTCCTTAAGTTCCGTTAATTCCAACGCTCTACGTTAGCTTCCCGCCACTTTCATCGTATCCAGCAATATCGAGGGTGCGCGCACGCTGCCACGCGTGTCGACATCATTGCCGATGGCCGCAATATTCCTGAACATTTCATTCAAGTTGGATGCAATGGTGACGTTTTCTACCGGGTAGGCAATGGCCCCGTTCTCCACCCAGAAGCCACTGGCGCCGCGGGAATAGTCGCCCGTCATCATGCTTACACCGTGGCCCATGAGCTCGGTAACCAGCAAACCGTTGTGCATTTCCTTTACCAGGGCGGCAAGGTCTTTCTCGCCGGGGGACACGGTCAAATTGAACACGCCCCCGGCGTTGCCGGTACTCTCCATGCCCAAACGACGCGCGGAGTAGCTGCCAAGCAAATAGCCTTGCAAGACGCCGTCCTGCACCAGTTCGCGCTCGATGGTGGCTACGCCTTCAGCGTCGAACGCGGCACTACCCATGGCTTTTTGCAAATGCGGCTGCTGGGTTAGCTGCACGTTATCAGTAAATATCTGCTCGCCAATACGCCCACGCAGAAAGGAAGCATCCCGATACAGCGCACCGCCGCTGATCGCCCCCAGAAAATGCCCGAACAGGCTGCGTGCCAACTCGGGCGGAAACAGCACCGGCGCCTGCGTGGTTTTAGGCGTAACCGCGCCCAGACGGGCTACCGTGCGCTCGCCTGCGCGCTGCCCCACCGCTTGCGCGCTGTCCAGATCCGCCGGATCGCGCGCGCTGGTATACCAGTAGTCACTCTGCATTTGCTCGTCCTGTTTGGCAATTACCGAGCAACTGAAACCGTGGTTGGTGGCGTGATGCGTGCCAAAAAAACCGTGGCTATTGGCGTAAGCGGAAATACCTTCGCCGGTATCCACCTCGGCGCCTTCGGAATTCTGGATGCGTGCGTCTACCGCCATGGCGGCCGCCTCGCATTCACAGGCTAGGGCAATCGCTGCGTCCACGTCCAGGGCCCAGGGGTGGCGTAAATCCAGATCCGGAAAATGCGTGGCCATGCGCTCGCTCGGCGCCAGCCCCGCCCATGGGTCTTCGCCGGTATAACTGGCGATGGACCAGGCCTGTTGCACGGCCCTGGCAACCGCGTCTTGCGATAAATCGGTTGTTGTTGCGCTGCCCTTGCGCTGGCCGTTGTACAGCGTAACCGCCAAATCCCGGTCGGCCTGGAACTCCACCGCGTCCACTTCGCCCTTGCGCACGCTCACACTCAGGCCCTGGCTGGCGTCCAGCGCGGCCTCGGCGGCGCTGGCGCCGATGGCTTTGGCCTGGGCCAGAACCTGGCTCAACCGATCCTGCAAGGTTTCAACGGATGGCAGATCGGCGCCGATGCGCGCGGGTTGTTTACTCATAGACAGTTATTTCCGAGTGGCAAGCGGCGCCAGCCTACCCCTGTTAATGGATATTGGCTACACCAGAGGTAACGACGGCGCGTGCCAAAATATAATGTAAACGGGTAGCATAGCGCTGTTATGGCAGGTTTCTTCTCACTCCGTCCGCGTTCAATAACCGGCTTGCTTTTATCAAGTTTCGGCCTGGTCGCCTTGCCGCTGATTATCGCCGTGGTCTACGGCGTGGTCTATGTAGATCGGCTGACCAACCAGAGCGAACGGCTGATATTACAAGGCGTCAAGGTAACCCGCACCAGCCGTCTGCTGCTGAATGTAATCACCGATATGGAGCGCAATGCGCGCCAGTATGCGGTGCTGGCAGACCCCCAACTCGCGAAAAGTTTCGCGGAGAACCACCGCAAGTTTCAACGAAACCTGAATGACCTGCAACAGCTGAGCCTGAATACCGTGGCCGACTGGAAACTCGATGAATTGGCGGCGCAGGGCCAGATCATTGCCCAGGCAATTGCCGCTGATCCACCCGATCAGGCACATCTGGATTCGCAGCTCACCGAATTCGAACCCTTGCGCGAACGCGCCAGGGCCATAAGCGACATCGAACGAGATCTCGGCCGCTAGTGTAGTGCGTTGGAATTTACGCTACTTAAGCGGCGATGAGCCCGAGAACCTGTCATTGCGAGCGAAGCGCGGCAATCTAGTGCCGGAGTCGTTGTAAGTTATGCGGCTCGCCACTGGATTGCCGCGTCAGCCCCGTTAGGTTCACTGCGTTCAGCTCGC
>JBDNIO010000085.1:0-10244 GCA_041688215.1 Salinisphaeraceae bacterium
AGGGGACAAGAAAACGTAAGGGAGAACTCAATGGGTATTTGCGACCAACGAACCATAATAATCACCGGTGCGGGCGGCGGCCTGGGCCGTGAGTATGCAATGGCGCTCGCCGCCGAAGGCGCCAACGTGGTGGTCAACGACATTCGCCTGAATGCCGCCAAAGCGCTAGCGGATGAAATCGGCGAACAGGCGCTAGCCAACTACGGCGACATCACCAGCCTGGAAGGCGCGCGCGGTATCGTCGAAGCTACAGTCGCCAAATTCGGGAACGTGCACGGCGTAATCAACAACGCCGGCGTGCTGCGTGACCGCATGTTCATCAAGCTGTCCGAAGACGACTGGGATAACGTCATGCGGGTGCATCTGCGCGGCCATTTCTGCCTCGCCAACGTGCTAGCCAATCGTTGGCGCGATGTCTCTAAAAACGGGGAGGAAGTCGACGCCCGCATCATCAACACCACCTCCGGTGCGGGCCTGCAAGGCTCGGTTGGGCAAAGCAATTACGCTGCGGCCAAAGGCGGCGTCGCAACACTAACCCTGGTTCAGGCCGCGGAGTTGCGCCGCTACGGCGTAACCGCCAACGCCATCGCCCCGGCCGCCCGCACCGGGATGACAGAAGGCCCGTTCGGCGAAGTCATGAAAACGCCTGAAGATGGCAGCTTCGATTTCTTTGATCCCGCCAACGTAGCGCCGATTGTAGTGTGGCTGTGTAGCCCATTATCTGCAGACGTGAACGGGCGCGTGTTCGAATCCCAGGGCGGCCAGCTCTCCGTATCCGACGGCTGGCGCACCGGTAAGATCCAGGACAAGAAAGCCCGTTGGGAACCTGCCGAACTTACCGAGGTTGTGCAGGATTTATTGCAGGACGCACCGGAGCCGCAAAAGGTTTATGGCACTTAGCCCGCCGCATCCTAAATGTCCCGTCATTCCGGACGCCACAGAGTGGCGATCCGGAATCCATGGCAATAGCTGCGTAGATTCCGGATCGCATTCACACCGTGAATACGTCCGGAATGACGGATTTATATTGCTGGCCTGATATCCATGAATTTGGCACTAACTGAAGACCAGGCCATGATTCGCGAGGCAGCGCAAAGCTATCTTGCTGACGCCAGCGATTCGGCCGCGGTGCGTAAAGCGATAGACAGCGAACAGGGTTTCGATTCCTCGGTTTGGCAGACCATTTCCGGCGAACTGGGATGGTGCGGAGTCGCTATAGATGAGGCCTATGGAGGCTTGGGCCTGAGCGTCACCGAGCTGGCATATATCCAGGAACAGGCCGGCTATCGGCTGTTATGTTCGCCGTTTTTTTCGACCGTTTGCATGGCCGCGAACCTGTTGCAAGCGGTGGGACACGACCAGGTCAAAGCAGAATATTTGCCACAAATTGCAGCGGGTGATTTATGCGCCACGGTGCCGATAAGTAGCGCGGCTGATGCCTGGCAAAGCACTGAGATAAGTGCCAAAGAAAAAAACGGAGAATGGCTGCTCTCCGGAAAACTCGACCGCGTGCCTGATGCCGGGGCGGCTGACCTCTTATTCGTATTCGCTAACACCGAAGCGGGCTCTGGTTTATTTGCGGTATCGACAGCGGCGCAAGGCATTAAAACCACAGCGCTCGAAACCTGGGATGCGACGCGGCGTTTTGCTTGCGTGGAATTGAGTAACACGCCCGCCGCCATGCGCTGTGATGAACCCAGCGCAATCGATCAAGGTCGCCAGCAGGCCGCAGCAGTGGCCCGTCTGCTGATTGCCGCGGAACAGCTGGGCGCGGCGCAACGCTGTCTGGACCTGACTGTGGAATACACGGCCGAACGCAAACAGTTTGGCCGCGTAATTGCGGGGTTCCAGGCGGTGAAGCATCGCTGTGCGCAAATGATGGTGCAGGTCGAAGCCCTGCGTTCGGCGGTTTACGGCGCAGCCGCAGTCGTTACGGACAATGGCGATGTTGAAACCGTCAGCATGGAATGTGCAATGGCCAAGGCGCTGGCTAGCGACACGCTCTTCTTTTGTGCCGGCGAGGCGATTCAACTGCACGGCGGCGTGGGCTTCACCTGGGAATACGACCCGCAGTTGTATTTCAAGCGGGCGCAGGCGTCGAAGCACTGGATGGGCGGCCCGCCCGCGTTGCGTGCGCTGATTGCGAGTTCTGTATTGGGCGCAGAGGTATGACAACCACACGTTGTCATTGCGAGCGGCCGCAGGCCGCGCGGCAATCCATTTTTGCAACGCCGTACACAGAGATTGCCGCGCGCCTTCGGCGCTCGCAATAACGGCTATGGATAATACCGTGCAATCGAATTTCCGCGAGGAAATCGCAAGCTGGCTGGCCGAACATTTGACCGGCAAGTTTGCTGGTCTTAAACACCGCGGTGGGCCGGGCGATGAAGAAGCCGACCCGGACTTGCGCAAAGCGTGGGAACGCGAATTGGCCGCCGGTGGCTGGACCTGCGTCGGCTGGCCGCAGGAATACGGCGGACGCGGCTTGTCGATAGATCAACAGGTAATCTTCCACGAAGAATATGCCCGCGCCGGTGCGCCCGGCCGTATGGGCCATATCGGTGAAGGACTAATCGGCCCGGCGTTAATTGAATTCGGCAACGATGCACAAAAAGCCGAGTTTCTGCCGGATATCGTCGCCGGAAAAACATTTTGGTGTCAGGGCTATTCCGAGCCATCCGCGGGTTCTGATCTGGCGAATATTCAAACCAAATGCTGGGTAGACGAAGCAACCGGTAACTGGAGTGTTCAGGGCCAGAAAATCTGGACTTCGCTGGCGCAGGATTCGGACTGGATTTTTGTGCTCGCACGTTGCGAACCGGGTACAAAAGGCCGGCACGGTTTGGCGTTTTTGTTAATGCCGCTGGATCAACCTGGCGTTACCATCAAACCTATCCGGCAACTCAGCGGCAGCGCCGAATTCAACGAAGTATTCTTCGACGGCGCGGTCGCTAAAGCTGAGCACATCGTCGGTGATCCGGGCGAAGGCTGGAAAGTCGCCATGGGCCTGCTGGAAGCCGAGCGGGGCGTTTCTACGCTGGGCCAGCAAATGCATTTCGCGCATGAACTGGATCTGGTCATCAAGGCGGCCAAAGCCAACGGTAAAGCAAACGACCCACTAATTCGGGATCGTATCGCCCAAGCCTGGAGCGGTCTACGTGTGATGCGTTACAACGCGCTGCGTATGCTCGCAGGCAGCTCGAAGCTGGGCCCAGAACTAAAATTGGGCCGTGAAGCACTGATCTACAAATACTACTGGTCGAACTGGCACCGAGACTTGGGCGAGCTGGCCATGGACGTGCTGGGTGAACACGGCGATGTGCCTGCTGATGATTTCGATGTGCTCCGTTTGCAGCAGGTTTTCTTCTTTTCGCGCGCCGATACTATTTACGCGGGTACCAACGAAATACAACTCAACCTGATCTCTGAACGCGGTTTGGGTATGCCGCGCGAGCCGCGCTTGACTCCTGAAAAATGACTCGCGCAAAGGCGCCAAGACGCAAAGAAGAAAAAACATTATCAGCATCCATGAAGTACGAATGGCTCAACCTACAAGGCTCGAATACGATGTATAACAACAGAAACCTTTGCGCCTTTGCGCCTTTGCGCGAAACAATTTTTATTTAATGGCTGTTATTCCGAAATATGTTCCCGGGCACGATTTGCTAAAAGGCAAATCCGTGTTGATTACCGCTGCAGCCGGCGGCGGCATCGGCTTTGCCGCGGCTAAACGCTGCGCGGAAGAAGGCTGCCGTGCGCTGGTGATTTCCGACATCCACGAACGCCGCCTCGGCGAAGCGGTCGAGAAACTGCAAGCAGAACATGCGGGCGTCAAAATCAGGGGCCAGTTGGCTAACGTCACCAACGAAGACGACGTGCAGAATTTAATTAACACGGCCGAAGATTTCACCGGCGGCGTTGATGTACTCATCAATAACGCCGGCATGGGTGGCAGTAAACGCGTTGTCGATATGAGCGATGACGAATGGCAGCGCGTGCTGGATATCTCCCTTACCGGCACTTTCCGCATGACCCGTGCCATGCTGAAAAAAATGCAGCCGCGTGGCGCCGGCGCTATTGTTAACAATGCTTCCGTACTGGGCTGGCGCGCGCAGAAAGAGCAGGCACACTACGCTGCGGCCAAAGCCGGCGTGATGGCGCTAACCCGCTGCAGCGCCCTGGAAGCCGCCGAATTCGGCATACGCATCAACGCAGTAGCGCCTTCCATCGCGCTGCACGAATTCCTGAAAAAAACCACAGGCGAAGAGTTGCTGGCTTCGCTGGAAAGCAGGGAAGCATTTGGCCGCGCGGCGGAAGTGTGGGAAATTGCCAATGTCATGGTATTTTTGGCTTCCGACTACGCCTCCTATCTGGTGGGCGAAGTTATTTCCGCTTCCAGCCAAAGGGCATAAGTTATGAGTGAAAAACCGGTTTGGAAATCCGCACAGGATGTGATGGACGCCGTGGGCAACGAACTCGGCACCAGCGAATGGTTACAGATAACCCAGGAACGGGTGAATCAATTCGCCGACGCCACCGATGACCACCAGTGGATCCACGTTGATCCCGAAAAGGCCAAGCAGGGGCCGTTCGGCGCGCCGATTGCGCATGGCTATTTAACCCTGTCGCTAATCAGCAGCTTCCTGCCGCAGCTTGCCGACGTGCGCATCAAGATGGGGGTGAATTACGGCTGCGAAAAAATCCGTTTTCTCTCGCCGGTGAAAGTCGGTGCGCGCATACGCGGCCACGGCGAATTGGTGGATGCCAAAGAAATTGACAACGGCGGCGCGCAGGCAACGGTTCGCGTTACGGTAGAAATCGAAGGGGAAGACAAGCCGGCGTGCGTGGCCGATACCATTAGCCGGTATTACTTTTAACCAGGAAACAGTCGGCCCGGCCGCGGATTAAGCCAAAAATCAGGCCAGCACCGCGAACTAGTCCGATACAGGGATGTGCCGCCCGCTTGTAAGCGGGCACAGTGTAAATCGCGTGCGTGGCGGGTTATCCCGCCGCGCATGGAAATAATTACAAGACACTTTTGGCCCAGCGACTCTCGCAACAAAACGTGAGTCGGTGGCGAGGCGGAGAGTTGAACATGGCCGACAACAAGAACGCAGGCGCGCAGTCCGACCTGCACGAAACCGAAGGGTCCATGCTCAGGGGCTGGCCGGCGATGCTACTGACTATCGCTATGGTCGGTGCGGCGATTTATTCATTCTCGCCGCGCTCCTACCCCGCGTTTCCGCCCACGCAGATCAAGGCCGACGGCTTTCTTGCCAACAGCGTGGCGCAACAGGGCGATCACTTTATCGCGGTTGGCGAGCGCGGCGTTATGCTCTATGCGGAAAACCCCGAAGGCCCCTGGCACGACGGCGAAGTGGATAAAACGCGCGGCGCGACTCTCACACGGGTCCGCTTTATTGCCGAAAACATTGCGCTGGCCGTGGGCCACAACGGCTGGATAATCCGCAGCGAAGACGCGGGCAAAACCTGGCAGGAAATCCAGTTCGATGAGGACAGTTCCGACCCCTTGCTCGATATCGGTGGTCCGTGGCCAAGCGATGGCCCAAGCGATGGCAATGGCAAGCTATTTGTTACCGGTTCATTCGGTCAGTTTGAAGTGTCTACCGACCTGGGTCTGACCTGGCAGGAAGAGATACTGAATATCTCCGACGCCGCGGGGGAAGACTCCGACCAGGCCAGCACCAGCGCCACAGATCCCGACTCCGACGACTACGACCCCTTCGCTGCGTTTGCCGAAGGCGGCGGCGCGCAGAACAGCGGCACGGAACATCTGAATGGCATTACCCAACTTGAAGACGGCTCGCTGATGATTGTCGGCGAGCGCGGTTTATTGCTGCGCTCCGGCGACAACGGCGAAACCTGGAACCGCCTGGAGGAAATCTACGCTGGCTCGTTCTACGGCGCACTGACGACGCCGGATAACAGCCTGCTCGTATACGGCATGCGCGGCAATGCCTTTGTATCACAGGACCAGGGTAAAACCTGGGGTAAAAGCCAAATTCCCGTGCAACAGGGGCTGTTTCAGGGCACGGTAACTGACGATGGCAAGATTCTGCTGGTCGGCGCCAGCGACACGGTGCTGATCTCCAGCGACAACGGCCAAAGTTTCAAACTGGCCGCGTCCACTGGCACGGACGGCCTGGTATCTGTCGTGCCGCTGAAAAAGAATAGCTGGCTTACCGCGGGCGAGGGCGGGGTAGCGATTATGCATCCGGAAGAAAAAGCGCGACCAGCTAAACGCGACGGAGATAAATCATGAGCACGCGTAGCGAATCCGTCGTACGCGGCATGGCCGATCGCCTGATCGGTAACCGCAAGATTCTGGCCGTAATCTTCATCGGCGTCACACTGTTTTTAAGCTGGAGCGCAACCAACGTGCGCCTGGACCCGGGCTTTCTCAAACTGATCCCGGTCAAGCACGAATATATGGTCACGATGATGGACCATATCGACAATTTCTCCGGCGCGAATCGCGTGCTCGTCAGCCTGCAGTGGAAAGGCGAAGGCGAGATTTACAATACCGAATTCTTGGAGGCGATGGAGGCGGCCACGGATGACGTGTTCTTCATCCCCGGCGTGGATCGGACCAGCGTCAAGTCGCTGTTTACCCCGGATACCTATTACATAGAGGTCACCGAGGACGGCTTCAGGGGCGACCCGGTGGTGCCCAAAACCTATTCCGGCACGCCCGAGCAGCTCAAACAGATACGCAGCAATGTGGAAAAGTCGGGGCAGATCGGCATTCTCGTTTCCAATAACCACAAGGCCGCGTTAATCCGCGCCGACCTGCAGGAATACGACCGCAGCAAGGGCCGCGACGCGGAGCAGGCGGTGGATTACTGGGAGGTCGCGAACAAGCTCGAAGATATACGCAGCAAGTACGAGTCCGAGAACATCGAAGTCAATATCATCGGTTTCGCCAAGTTGCTGGGCGACGTTATTAAAGGCCTGCTCGGGGTGTTCCTGTTTTTTGCGCTGGCGTTCGTCATCACGGTCATCCTGCTGTACCTGTACACGCGGTCTTGGAAAATCACCGGCACCGCGCTGGCGGTGGCCATGTTACCGGTGCTATGGCTGATCGGTGTGCTGCCGTTAATCGGCTTTGGTATCGATCCCATGTCGATACTCGTGCCGTTCCTGATTTTCTCCATCGGCGTGTCGCACGCTGTGCAAATGACCAGCGCCTGGCGGCTCGAAATCACCAACGGCTCGGATTCTGAAGAAGCCGCACGCCTGGCATTTACCAAGCTGTTTGTGCCCGGTGCGATTGCCTTGCTCACGGAAGCCCTGGGCTTTGGCGTAATCATGCTCATTGCCATTCCCATCGTGCAGGAGCTGGGTGTTACGGCCTGCCTGGGCGTGTTGCTGATGATTATCACCAACAAGATGATACTGCCCATCATCCTCAGCCACCTGCATCTGGAACAATCCAGCCTGGAACATTCCGCCAGGGCCGAGGCCGGATTCAGCGGCAAGCTCTGGGACAAATTCGCAATCTTCGCCGAACCCAAAAACGCCATCTTCGTGTTCATTGGCGCCGCCATAATCATGGCCTTCGCCACCTGGCAATCGCGTGATCTGGTAATTGGTGACTCCGAAGTCGGCGTGCCGGAATTACGTCCGGATTCACGCTACAACATCGACAACCGCGAAATCGCGCGGCTCTACGATATCGGCGTGGACGTACTCAGCGTGGTAATTGAAGCGCCGGACTTCGAAGGCGACTCCTGCCTGCAATACCCGGTTATCAACCTGGTGGACAAGTTCGAGCTGTACGCTCGCAGCATTGCAGGCGTGCAGTCAGTTACCAGCGCCGCCGGCATCGGCAAGCGCGTAATCGCGGCCTATAACGAGGGCAATCCGCGCTGGCGTTCCCTGCCGCGTTCGCCGCAGGGGCTAACCACCGGTTCGGCTGCGTTCTCGCCGCGTCTGGGGTTGAATACCGAAAGCTGCCGCGCCATTCAGGTGCTGTTGTTCACCAAAGACCACGAAGGCTCGACCATCGATCACATCGTGGAAGAGGTCAAACACTTCATCCAGGAAAATCCGGTCGATGGCGTAAAAATGCGCCTGGCCGCCGGTAACATCGGCGTTATGGCCGCAACCAACGAGGCCGTCGAAGCCGCGGAAGCCAAAATGCTGTTGGCCCTGTTCGGCGCCCTGATTATCTTTTGCCTGATCTCGTTCCGTTCCTGGACCGCTTTGCTCTGTGTACTCGTGCCGCTGGTAGGCGTAACCGTTATGGGTAACGCCATGATGGCCATGCTCGACATCGGCCTGAAAGTCGCAACCCTACCGGTTATTGCTTTGGGCGTCGGCGTCGGCGTGGACTACGGTATCTACCTGTTCGAACGCATCCAGCACTATATGCACGATCCCGAGATAGACTTCCGCGAAGCCTTCCGCCGCTCCATGCACGACCGTGGCAGCCCCATCGTATTCACCGCCATTACCATGTCCGTGGGTGTAGCGACCTGGACCATGTCCGCGCTGAAATACCAAGCGGATATGGGGCTGCTATTGGCGTTTTTGTTCCTGGTAAATATGGTCGGCGCGATTATTCTGTTGCCGGCGCTCGGGGCGTGGTTTTACCGAAGTAAATGAGAGTGGTGGGGTTTTTGCGCGCGGGTTGGGGCGTCTGGTCAGTTGCGGAGAACTCAAGCCTGTCTAATGCAATGATAGCGGCGGATGGACTCTCGGCAATTTTGTTTCCGATAGTTCGGCGGTAGTATCGCGAGCTGTCCGCTACGGAACTGATATCGGTTACTTGCCTGGGCGGGGTGCACATCCACTACCCCACAATGCTAGCCACAAACAAAGATTCTCCCTCTGCGCTGTATAGCCTCGAGAGGAATCAGCTAGCGTCACCACGGAATATCGAGCTGCCCGCGCTGGCGTAGCAGTGCTACGCAGTATCCGGCGAAAAGGTTCTGTAATTCTGCTCATTTCATTCGGTCCCCGATAGATGATTCGGCATATAACTTGCCGACCATGCTGCATTTTCATATTCCCATCAAATTCCCACTCCCTGCCTAGTCCGGATGCATGAAGACGGCGCACTTGGGTAAAACTGATGATCATCAGACAAGTGATAAAAATCACCAAGAAACGGATTCGTGGCTTTGGCAGGATTCTGGCTGGTTGGACCTTTTCTGGACCGAGTTAAGCCGACGGTGGTTGCCTTAGTGAGGCTAGGCGATAAAACCGATATCGTGAATATTCCGGCAAGAAAGCAACGGTCGGGACGCGGCGCTCTGCGGAGGCGCTGGTTTCATACCGGAGTGGCTCTGGCTAGTCAAAAGACGAAAACATAATTATTTCAAGCGATGGAGGGTGCGTGATGAAAAGGGATGGTAAGAGGTGCTACCTGAACACGGGGCTGCTCGCTGTTGTGCTGTTCGGATTCATGCCGTTGGGACACACCGGCTCGGTTACCTTGGATGACAACTGGTCTCTGGATTATCTGATCGATCTGACCTATAGCGCCGCTGTACGCACTGATGACGCATCTGATCTGCTGGCCGGTAATGTCAATGGCGACGACGGGAATCGGAATATAGAAAAAGGTTCGTTGATCAACAACCGTGCAGCCGTGCTGGGCGAAATGAACCTGCAGCGGGACCGATACGGTATATTCGTGCGCGGCAGCGCATTTTACGATGATGTCTATGCACGCGGATCGAACGATAACGACTCTCCAGCCACGGTTAATAAAAGCGGGAATTTCAACGAATTCACTGACGCGGCAGAAGATCGGCTCGGACAACGCGTGCGGCTACTTGACGCGTTCGCCTACGGCGCCTGGACAGTTGGGCCGACCGATTTGAGCGTAAGAGTGGGTGATCAAGTGATCTCGTGGGGCGAGAGCTTGTTTTTCCCAAATCTAAGTGGCGCTCAGGCCCCTGCGGATGCCACGCGCTCCAATGTCCCCGGTACCGAGGTCAAGGAAATACTGTTACCCAGTGGCCAAGTCTATTTGCAATGGGGGTTGACCAATCGTCTGAGCGTTTCTGGCTACTACCAGTATCAATATGAGCAAACGGAACTGAATCCGGTGGGTGCCTACTTCAGTAGTACCGACCGTGCCTATCCGGTTCATTGCCAATCATGCTGTCGGGTGAGTCCATTGGCCATTGTAGAGCGTTTCATAGGTAGGGGCTGATGCATGAGCAGCAAGCCCAAGAGCGGAATTGAATGCCGTCATGGGGTAGAAGCGGCGA
>JBDNIO010000086.1:0-34499 GCA_041688215.1 Salinisphaeraceae bacterium
ATGCAATCAGTGATAATGAAGCCGCTAAACGTCTACAAAACGCCAGACACTCACTCTTTGAATCTATCTTCGAACGGATGAAAGCCAGCTGACTCTTTTCGCTAACCTTCAGACTCATTTTGGGATTGGAATATGCTCGTAGTCAACCGATGGCGGGATGCGTATCATGTGCGGCCGCTATTGATTAGAAAAGGTTCGACGTATGAGTCGCTTTGCAATGCTGTTCCCCGGCCAGGGCTCGCAGGCCGTGGGCATGCTCGCCGATCTGGCGGGAAAAAATCCGGTTATCAATGAAACCTTCAAGGAAGCCGGCGAAGCCCTGGGCTACGATATGCTGGCGCTGATTAGCGAGGGCCCTTCCGAACAGCTGGACCGTACCGAGCGCACGCAACCGGCCATGCTTGCCGCAGGCGTGGCGGTGTGGCGGCTATGGCAACAGCGCAAGGGCGCAACGCCCGCGCTGATGGCGGGCCACAGTCTGGGCGAATACACGGCGCTGGTTTGCGCCGGTAGTCTGGATTTTAGCGACGCCCTGCGACTGACAGAAATGCGCGGCCAGGCCATGCAGGCCGCGGCGCCGGCGGGGGTGGGCGCGATGGCGGCGATTATCGGACTTGGGGATCAGATCGTTGAAAATATATGTCGCGAGGCCGCTGGTGATCAGGTGGTGTCTGCGGCAAACTTCAATGCGCCCAGCCAGGTCGTAATCGCCGGCGACAAGGACGCGGTTGAGCGCGCCGGAAAACTGGCCAGGGAGAAGGGCGCCAAACTGGTGAAAACGCTGGCGGTAAGCGTGCCTTCGCATTGCCAGTTGATGCGCAGCGCGGGGGTGCGTCTGCAATCGCATATGACAGAAATCCCGCTACGCGAGCCGCAAATTCCGGTACTGCATAATTTAGACGCGCGCGATCGTCCCGATGTCGACGGCATCCGCAGGGCGCTGGTGGCGCAACTCGACAATCCGGTGCAATGGGTTGAAACTATCCGCAGTATGCGCAACGACGGAATCGCGACACTGCTCGAATGTGGCCCTGGCAAAGTGCTTACCGGTCTGAACAAACGAATCGACAAGCAGGCAACCGCCATTGCCCTGAACGATCCGCAAGGATTGCGCGCCGGGCTGGATGCGGTTGCAAAGGAAGACTGAACACGTGTCCGCAGCAAATGACTTCTCCAATCAGGTCGCCATTGTTACCGGCGCCTCCCGCGGCATCGGGGCCGCCATTGCGCAGGTACTGGGCAAGTCCGGCGCCACGGTTATAGGTACCGCGACAACGGATAAAGGCGCGCAAGCAATTAGCGAAGCGCTTGAAGATGCCGGTATTACCGGCGCCGGGCGCAGCCTGGATGTAAGTGATGCGGATGCGGTAGACGCGTTCTTCAAATCGGCGGCTAGCGATTTCGCAGCGCCGCAAATTCTGGTGAACAACGCCGCGATCACGCGCGACAACCTGATGTTGCGCATGAAGGACGAAGACTGGCAGAGCGTTCTGGATACCAATCTCGCCGGCGTGTTTCGCTGTAGCCGCGCGGCCTTGCGCGGCATGATGAAAGCGCGCCACGGGCGTATCATCAATATATCTTCGGTGGTGGGTTTAACCGGAAACCCGGGCCAGGTTAACTACGCCGCGGCCAAGGCCGGGCTGCTCGGGTTAACCAAATCGCTCGCGCGCGAGGTGGCATCGCGTAACATAACGGTGAACGCAATCGCACCCGGGTTTATCGATACCGACATGACCAAAGACTTGCCCGAAAACAGTCGGGATGCCTTGTTGCAACAAATACCGCTGGGTCGTCTTGGCCGGCCGCAAGACATCGCTGCGGCGGTGCTGTTTCTGGCCGGTGATCAGGCCGCATACATCACCGGCGAAACCCTGAATGTGAACGGCGGCTTGCATATGCCGTAAGCTATGTTTGATTAAATGTGGATTGACAGAGCGTTTTTCCCTAAAATGGCGCCGCCAGAGTTAGGCACGCCCCCTTTTTTGGCTACAGATAATAGTTTTCTACAGGAGATAAAAGCATGAGCAGTGTGGAACAACGAGTACAGAAGATCATCGCGGAACAGCTTAGTGTCAGCGACGACCAGGTCACCAGCAACGCTTCGTTTGTAGACGACTTGGGCGCCGACTCGCTCGATACCGTCGAACTCGTTATGGCGCTGGAAGAAGAATTCGAAATTGATATTCCGGACGAAGAAGCCGAAAAAATCGTTAAAGTTCAAGATGCAGTCGACTACATAAAATCCAACGCCGAAGGTTAAACGGCCGCGGTAGTCCGGGCTGCGCCTGACGCATGGCCTGGCAGTTGAAAAAGGGGGGCGTATGAGACAGCGACGAGTCGTAGTTACCGGTCTGGGCATGGTGTCCCCGGTGGGCAATGACGTAAAAACCGGCTGGAATAATATCCTCGCTGGGCGTAGCGGTATCGTTCCCATTGATACCTTCGATGTCTCCGGGTTTCCCACCCGCTTCGGCGGCCCCATCCGCGACTTCAACGCCGCGGATTACATGGGGCCGAAGGAAGTCCGCAAGTACGATCCGTTCATCCATTACGGCGTGGCCGCCGCCACCCAGGCGCTGGCAGACAGCGGTCTGGACTTCGATAAGGAAGACGTCACCCGCATCGGCGTAGCCGTAGGTTCGGGTATCGGTGGCATTAGCACTATCGAAAAAACCTGTGTCGGTTTTCACGAAAACAACCGCAATACGCGCAAGGTTTCCCCGTTTTTCATTCCCGGCAGCATTGTGAATATGGTGGCCGGGGTGGTGTCGATTCAGCTCGGCATCAAGGGGCTTAACATCTCGGCGGTTTCGGCCTGTACGACCGGTGTTCATAACATTGGTCTGGCCGGACGGCTGATTGCAGCCGGCGACGCCGATGCCATTTTTGCAGGCAGTTCGGAAATGGCACTCAACCCCATTGGCCTGGCGGGTTTTTGTGCAGCACGGGCACTGTCTACACGTAATGACGACCCGGCCGGCGCCAGCCGGCCCTGGGACGCAGACCGAGACGGTTTCGTGCTATCTGATGGTGCCGGCGTACTGGTGCTGGAAGAATACGAACGCGCCAAAAAGCGCAACGCCAATATTTACGCGGAACTGGTCGGCCTGGGCATGAGCGGCGATGCGTATCACATCACCCTGCCATCTGAGGGCGGCGAAGGCGCAGCCCGCTGCATGAATGCAGCACTCGATGATGCCGAGATCAAGCCTTCTGATGTTGCCTATGTAAACGCCCATGGCACCTCAACCCAGGCGGGCGATATTGCGGAAACCAAGGCTATCAAGACTACGTTTGGTGATCACGCGAAGAAACTGGCGGTAAGTTCCACCAAGTCCATGACCGGGCATATGCTGGGCGCCGCGGGCTCAGCGGAAGCGATTTTTTCAATCCTGGCCCTGCGGGATCAGGTCGCGCCACCGACGATTAATCTAAGTAACCCCGACGAAGGTTGTGATCTGGATTACGTACCCAATGAAGCACGCGACCTGAAAATGCAGACCGTGCTTTCAAACTCATTCGGCTTTGGTGGCACCAACGGAACGCTGGTATTCAGCAAGCTCTAGGTGTGTTTGCGCAAGCCTGCGCCCCAACAACCAGCCTGCTCGCGTTACACCAGCGAAATCCAGAGCGGTATCCCTTTTTGCTCGAGAGCACCAGTGGCGCCCACGCACAGGGCTGCTTCGATATTCTGTTTGCCTTTTCCGGGGCAAGCCTGGAATTGCAAAACTCGGAACTAACCGGGCCAGGCGCCACAAACAGCCATGATTTTCTGGCTGCGCTGGATCGCTGGTTCACCGAAGAGTCTCAGCCTCAGGCCAATCCACACAATCTGCCGTTTCTGGGGGGCTGGTTCCTGTACCTGGGTTACGAGCTGGCCGCGCAAATCGAGCCTTCGCTGGACCTGCCGCCGGCATCACCGGTCTTGCCGACTGCTCTGGCCATGCGTTGCCCCGCCGCCGTGGTGCGCAACCGTGCCAGTAGGCAAGTTTTTGCGGTGGCCGAGTCTGCAGATTTATTAACGGAACTGCTTTCGGAAATACAGCTTTGCAAGCCAGTTGATATTCATCCTGTTCCAGCAGCAGAGATAGAGGAAGACGACCCGGAGCGGTATTTGCGGCAAATAGCCGCCGTGCAGAATTACATACGAGCCGGTGATGTGTTTCAGGTAAACCCCTCGCGCGAATGGCGGGCGCAATTAAGCAAAACCGCTGCACCGCTGGATTTGTATGCCGCGTTGTGCAAGTCCAATCCCGCACCTTTTTCCGGGCTGATGTGCTGGCGCGATGCGGCGGTAATCAGTTCGTCTCCCGAGCGTCTGTTACGCCTGCAAAACGGCCAGGCGGAAACCCGTCCCATTGCGGGCACACGGCCGCGTACCGGTACCGATTCGGCGATGACGCGGGCGCTGCTGGCGCATCCCAAGGAGCGCGCCGAACATGTCATGCTGATTGATCTGGAACGTAACGATCTGGGCCGTTTCTGTGAATACGGTAGTGTGCAGGTCGACGAACTGATGACGGCTGAAAGCTATGCGCAGGTGCACCATATCGTCTCGAACGTGCGCGGCAGAGTGCGACCTGGAACGGGGCCGGGCAGCGCGTTACGCGCGGTTTTTCCCGGCGGCACGATTACCGGTTGCCCCAAGGTGCGCTGCATGCAGATTATCGCTGACCTGGAAGGCCAGGGCCGCGGCGCCTACACCGGCGCAATGGGTTATCTTGGCCGCGATGGACGCCTGGACAGCAACATTCTGATTCGCACGCTGGTGCAACACGAGCAGCGTGTCTGGCTACGCGCCGGCGGCGGCATTGTGGCCGACTCGGTGCCAGATAACGAGCTGGATGAAACCCGCGCAAAAGCGCGTGCGGTTTTGTTGGCGCTTGGGGCAGCGCTATGAAAGCCAGCGCCTTGCTCAATGGTCAGCCCGCAAAGCAAATATCCATTACCGATCGCGGCTTGAGTTATGGCGACGGCGTGTTTCGCACGCTACGTATCCACGCGGGCAAGCCCCAGTCCTGGAACGCGCACTGGCAGCGTCTGCAATACGATTGCGAGCGACTCGACTTGCGCCCGCCAGACCAGGCGCTGTTGCTTAGTGAAGCGGCTTGCCTGTTTAGCGATGGCGGGGAAGGCGTGCTCAAAATCATCATTACGCGCGGCAGCGGCGGGCGGGGTTACGGGCTACCGCAGGCCTGCGTACAAACACGCCTGTTGCAGCGCCATCCGCTGCCTGTTGAAAAACCCAACCAGCTGGTAACCCTGGGTGTTTGCACGATGCGTCTGAGCCGCAATCCACGTCTGGCCGGGATTAAACACCTGAATCGTCTGGAACAGGTTCTGGCGCGCGCAGAGTGTGATCATGCCGGTTGGCAGGAAGCCTTGCTGCTGGATACTCAGGACTGGGTAATATCGGGCACAATGTCCAATTTGTTTCTGGTAAAGAACAACCGGATACTAACGCCGCGGCTGGACCAGGCGGGTGTAATTGGCGCCACGCGTCAGCGCATAATCACCTTGGCCGGGCGTGTCGGGTTACAAATTCAGGAGACCGCTGTGAAGTTGGCCGATTGTTACGATGCGCAAGAATTATTCATGTGCAATAGCATCAAAGGGGTATGCCCGGTCGTGAGCCTGGGAGAATTCGAATTTGATGTCGGTGCGCTCACTCAGCAATGCATGGGGTTGCTGCAAACCGATAATCAGGGGCCATAATGCGGCTGTTATTGCGCCTGTGTCTGCTGGGTATCGTGCTTTGCGCCGCTGTAGTGGCCTGGGACGGCTATCTGTTTTTCAACTCGCCGTTAAACAATAATCAGGATCAGACGGTACAGGTTGCCCCCGGCAGCAGCTTTCGCGCTATCAGTAACAAATTGCTCGCACGCAATGTTATTAACGCCCCGCGCCACGCACACTATTTCAGATTCTATGCGCGTTTTCGCGGGGTCGCGCAAAAGGTGCACAGCGGCGAATATGAAATCAAACCAGACGCAACCCCGCTGTATTTGCTGGATGCCATGGTGCGTGGCCGCACCTTGCAATACCGCCTGTCCATTGTTGAGGGCTGGAATTTCGCTGAGCTGCGCACTGCAATCGAAAAGCATGAGGCCATAAGGCAAACGCTGCGCGGGAAAACCCAATCGCAGATCATGGCCGCCCTTAAACACCCGGGGGTAATGCCGGAAGGTCAGTTCCTGCCCGACACCTACAAGTTTCCGCGTGGCACCACGGATGTGGCGTTTCTCGGGCGGGCTTATAAGGCCATGCAGCAGGTATTACAGGACGAATGGGAACAGCGCGACAAGGCGGAGGTGCTGGAGACGGCCTACCAGGCCTTGATCATGGCCTCCATCGTCGAGAAAGAAACCGCGGTGGCGGCGGAACGCAACCGCATCGCCGGCATTTTTCTGCGTCGGCTCAAGATTGGTATGCCGCTGCAAACCGACCCCACCGTAATCTATGGCGTGCAGAATTTTGACGGCAACCTGCGCCGCAGTGACCTCACCCGGGATACCCCCTACAACACCTATACCCGTCCCGGCTTGCCGCCCACGCCCATCGCCATGCCGGGGCGCGCGGCTATTCATGCCACGCTACACCCGGCTGATGGTGATGCGCTGTATTTTGTTTCCAGAGGCGACGGCAGCCACGTTTTTTCCGCCAGCCTGCAAGAACACAATCGGGCGGTTCGCAAATACCAGTTGAATCGATGAACGGAAAATTCATAACCCTGGAGGGCGGCGAAGGTGCCGGCAAGAGCAGCACGGTTGCGTTTCTGCGGGAACACATTGCCCGCGCCGGGCATACGGTTATTACCACGCGAGAACCCGGCGGCACGCCCATGGCCGAGGCGATACGTGAAGTCCTGCTCGTCGATCACGGCGCAGCCATGCCGGCCATGACCGAACTTCTATTGATGTTCGCTGCACGCAGTGCTCATATTGAGCAAAAAATTCTGCCCGCACTTGCCGCTGGCGCCTGGGTTGTATGCGACCGCTTTACCGACGCCAGTTATGCCTACCAGGGCTGTGCCCGCGGCATGGGTGAAGGGCCAGTCTCGTGGTTGGAAAATCTCGTTCAGGGCGATTTGCGCCCCGATCGCGTGCTGTTGTTTGATCTGCCTGTCGAAGTGGGTCTGGCACGCACCCAGACCCGGGGCAATGGCAATCGTTTTGATAACGAGGAGATTGCCTTTCACGAACAAGTTCGCGCCGCCTATCTGCATCGCGCGCAGGCACATCCGCAACGCTATGCGTTGATCAACGCACAGGCTGAACCCGCGCAAGTGCAGGCCCAGGTGGCATCAGTTTTAAGCGATCTGCTATGAGTCAGACCCAGTTCCAGTATTTGCCCTGGCAGCAGGGCGTCTGGCAACGCCTGCAACCGGCGCTTGCCAGTGGCCGCATGCCGCACGCCCTGATGCTTACCGGCGCCCCGGGGATTGGCAAATATCACCTGGCAAGGTTGTTGAGTGCGGCATTGTTATGCCGCGACATTACGCCCGACAGCTTGCCCTGCGGCCAATGCGCTTCCTGTTCGCAACTTGCCGGCGGTGCGCATCCTGATTTTCGCGAACTCACACCCGAGCCCGAGAAGCAGACGATTTCGGTGGGTCAGGTGCGCGCGTTTTCACGTACCCGCTATCTGCGTCCGCAAATTGGGCAGGCGCGTGTCGGTTTGATCCACCCTTGCGAGCGGTTGCACCCGAGTGCTGCCAATGCCTTGCTCAAAACGCTGGAAGAGCCACCCGCGGGCAGTCATATTTTGCTTATTACCGAGCAACCCTCTGCGATTATTGCGACCATCCGCAGCCGTTGTCAGGTCTTCAAGGTGCCCGTGCCTGACGCCCAGGCGCTGTCCTCCTGGCTGCAAACCCAGCCGCAAACAGTGGTTCCGGCACTGGCCCTGGCACGGGGCGCGCCGTTGCGTGCCCTGACTTTGCTGGAAGCGGATATGGTGCGACTGCAGGGCCAGTGGCTGGAGGATTTTTCCGCCTTCGCCGCTGCGCGTCTGGGCCCGAGCGGCCTGGCGCAGCGCTGGAAGGAGTATCCGCTCAAGCAGTTGCTGGACTGGCTTTATCTGTGTGTCGCGGATGTGCTTAAGGTCGCCTATGGCGTCGCGGATGAATTCTTTGCCAATCGCGAGCAGTCGCAAGGTCTGCGCACCCTCGCCGGTAGCATGGACGCTGCAAAGCTGCGCCGCGCCATGCCGCGCTTGATTAAAGCCCGACGTATGCTGGATAGTAATGCCGATACGCTGTTAATTCTGGAACAACTCATGATCACACTGTGGTATTGCCGATTGAACGAGGCCCACCGTGGCCGCTGATTCCCGCGCTGCGCAACCCGGCATTGTTACGCTAAGCATTGCTGACAAAAACGCGCTGTACATGGCGTACATGCCGTTCATTGGTAATGGCGGCATGTTTATCCCCACCACCCGGCGCGGCGATAACAAAGCCTATCGCCTGGGTGAGGAGGTGTTCCTGCTGCTGCATCTGGTCGAGCAGAACGAACGCCTGCCCATGGCCGGCAAGGTCGTGTGGGTTACACCGCCCGGGGCACAGGGCCAGCGCTTGCAGGGCATAGGCATCCAGTTTTCCGCGCAGGACGCCGGCGCAACCCAGCAAAGAATAGAAACGCTGCTGGCGGACGTCATCAATTCGGATCGCCCCACTCACGCGATGTAGTACCTACGCCGCGCTGGTGTGCTGTTCTTGCTTGGCAATGGCGCGCCAGACCATTTCAAACAACACCGGGGCGCGCGCTGCCAGGGGTTCCTGCTGTTCGCGTACCAGCCACATGGTGACCTTGCGGGTGGCCAGCCCCAATATGAAATCGAGCATGTCTTTTTCGTCTAGGTCTTCAATGAATACGCCGCGACTTCTGCCTTCACCGAGCACGCGCAGGAACAGCGACATCAACTCGGGTTGGCGGAAAGTATCGTCCCGGCGCCAGGTATTCAGATACACCATGGTCATGATTACCTGGGCAACCCTGGGGTTATCTTCAAAATATTTAAGCACCACCCAGAACACCTTGCGCAAACGATCCTTGTAGTTTTCGATGCCCTGCAGGTGGTCGATCATGCGATTGGCAAGCTCTCCCAGCCAGCTATCCAGCCCGGCGAACAGCAGCGCCTCTTTGCTGCCGTAGTACTTGTATATGGTTTGCAGGCTGACTTGCGCGGCCGCGGCAACCTCTATCAGCTTTACCCGGTGAAATTCCTGCTCGGAAAATAACGTCAGCGCCGCGTCATCAAGCCGTTTTTGAGTCGCAGGGTCTATGTTTTTGCGTTTCGGATTTTTCATTTCAGAGTTTTTCATGCGCAGAATGAGTAATGGTGATTACTGTGTGAGTACTATTGGTGGCTAACAGCACAACCCCGATTACCAGTGGAGCAAAAAAGCAGATAAACGTGAATCCAGAAAATACGCCTCTGGTTGCATTTTCGTGCCGTATGGATTAGTTTTTGCGGCCCCACTGAAGGCCATAGTCGATGGCACTTCTTACGGTAATATACATTACTTCATTATTCGCGCAAAGGTAAACAACATGTCCGAGGCCTATATTTATGATGCCGTCCGCACGCCCCGTGGCAAGGGCAAGAAAGACGGATCGCTGCACCAGGTGTCGCCCGTACACTTGCTGAAGAACCTGTTTGACGCCGTCGCCCAGCGCAACGACCTGGACACCAGTCAGGTTGACGATGTGGTGCTGGGTTGCGTAACGCCCGTAGGTGAGCAGGGTGCCGACATCGCCCGCACGGCAGTGCTCTATTCCGGTTGGCACGAGAAGGTGGCCGGGGTAACCCAAAGCCGTTTCTGCGCCTCGGGTCTGGAATCGGTCAACATGGCCGCCATGAAGGTGAAATCCGGATGGGAAGACCTGGTCGTTGCCGGCGGTGTCGAATCCATGTCGCGCTGGCCCATGGGCTCAGACGGCGGCGCCATGGCCATGGACCCGCGCATTAACGCGGAAATGGGTTTCACCCCGCAAGGCATAGGCGCGGATCTGATCGCCACCATCGAAGGCTTTAGCCGCAAGGATGTAGACGAATTCGCCGTGCGCTCCCACCAGAATGCTGCGAGCGCGCGCGATGCCGGTTACTTCGACAAGTCGGTAATTCCGGTCAAGGACGTGAACGGTTTGGTAGTACTGGATACCGACGAAACCATCCGTCCCGACTCCAGCACCGACGCACTGGGCAATCTCAAGCCGTCGTTCGAGCAAATGGGCGCGATGGGTTTTGACGACACCGCGCTGGCTAAATACACCACCGTGGAAAAAATCAACCACGTGCATCATGCCGGCAACTCTTCAGGCATTGTTGACGGCGCGGCCCTGACGCTGATTGGCAGCGTCGAAAAAGGCAAGGCGCTGGGCCTGAAAGCCCGTGGCCGTATTGTTGCCACCGCCGTTACCGGCACCGAGCCTACAATTATGCTAATCGGCCCCGGGCCCGCGTCCAAAAAAGCCCTGGACAAAGCCGGTATGACCGCAAAAGACATCGACCTGTTCGAAGTCAACGAGGCCTTTGCCGCGGTCGTGCTGCGCGCCTGCCGCGATCTGGATATCGACATGGACAAGGTCAACGTCAATGGCGGTTCTATCGCCATGGGCCACCCGCTGGGCGCCACCGGCGCCATGCTCATGGGCACTGTGCTGGACGAACTTGAACGACAGGACAAGGAACGCGCGCTGATTACGCTGTGCGTAGGCGGCGGCATGGGTATTGCCACAATTATTGAACGTGTTTAAAAAGAATTTTTACCGCAGAGACCGCAGAGCACGCAGAGGAAGGGTTTTTTCTTTCTCAGCGTGCTATGCGCCCTCTGCGGTTCATTTTTAGGGAATTAAGTTATGGCAGCAAACATGAAAGATATTACTGCAGCGGGCGGTGAAGCGATCCGTGTGGAGCAAGACGACCAGGGCGTGCTAACCCTCACCATGGACATGCCGGGGCGCTCGGCCAATGTGCTCAATGATGAATTCTCGACGCCGTTTGCGAACCTGATTGAGCGCATCGAAACCGATGACAGCATAACCGGTGTGATCATCACTTCCGCCAAGAAGAATTTCATGGTGGGCGCCGATATCGACGGCCTGTTTGAAATCACGGACCCGGCCGAAGCTTTCGAAATGTGCGAAGCGTTCAAGGCCATGCTGCGGCGGCTGGAGACTTGCGGCAAACCGGTGGTTGCGGGCCTGGGTGGTTCCGCACTGGGTGGCGGTTTGGAACTGGCGCTGGCTTGCCATCACAGGGTCGCTATAAACAACGACCGCACGAAAATCAGTCTGCCCGAAGTAAAGCTTGGCGTCCTGCCCGGTGGCGGTGGCACCCAGCGCCTGCCACGCATGGTCGGCATTCAGGCTGCGTTGCCGCTGCTCACTGAAGGTAAGGATTTGACCCCGGGGAAAGCCCATAAACTGGGCGTTGTCGAAGAGCTGGCGGACGATACAGAAGACATGCTGGCCAAGGCGCGCAAATGGATTGAGACCAATAAAAAGCCGGTTCAGCCCTGGGATGACAAGGGCTTCAAATACCCCGGCGGCGATTCAAAAAACCCAAACAACGTACAGATGTGGGCGATTGCCCCGTCCATGCTCAACCAGAAAACCCATGGCAATTACCCGGCCCCGCGCAACATCATGTCTTGCGTATTCGAAGGCGGCCTGGTTGATTTCGATACCGCACTGAAAATCGAAAGCCGTTATTTCGCCGAGCTGGTCGTGGGGCAAGTTTCCAAGAACATGATCGGCACGCTGTGGTATCAGTTAAACAAATTGAACCAGGGCGAGTCCCGTCCCGAAGGCGTAGAGCGCAGCAAGGTTAAAAAACTCGGCGTGCTCGGGGCCGGCATGATGGGCGCGGGCATTGCCAGTGTATCCGCCCAAGTCGGTATAGAAGTCGTGCTTAAGGACGTTTCCATGGAAGGCGCCGAAGCCGGCAAGGCCCATGCGGAAAAAGAGTTGCAAAAGCGAGTCAAACGCAACCGCATGACCGAAAAGGAAGCGCGTGAGGTGCTTGAACGCATTACGCCCACGGACAAGGCGGATGATCTGGCCGGTTGTGATTTTATTATTGAAGCCGTGTTTGAAGACCGCGATCTGAAAGCCAAGGTAACCAAAGAAACCGAAGCCGTAATGGATAAAACCGGCGTATTCGGTTCCAACACTTCGACCCTGCCGATTACTGGCCTGGCCAAGGCCAGCGAACGGGCGGATCAGTTCATCGGCGTGCATTTTTTCTCGCCAGTAGAAAAGATGCCGCTGGTCGAGATTATCGTCGGCGAGCAAACCTCCCAGGAAACCCTGGCTCGGGCTTTCGATTATGTCCAGAAAATCAAGAAAACCCCCATCGTGGTTAACGATTCCCGCGGTTTTTATACCTCGCGCGTGTTCGGCACCTACGTTATGGAAGGTATTGCCATGCTGGCCGAAGGCCAACATCCGCGCGCCATCGAAATGGCGGGTCTGAAGGCCGGCATGCCGGTCGGACCACTGGCGCTGGAGGACGAAGTCTCGTTGTCCCTGGCGCTGCATGTGATCACGCAAACCCGTAAGGACTTCGAGGCGGAAGGCAAGCCATACCAGGCGCATCCGGGCGAAGCCGTAGTGCAAAAAATGGTCGCAGAACTGGACCGCCCCGGTAAGAGGGCGGGCAAAGGCTTCTATGACTACCCGGAGAACGGCAAAAAGCACCTGTGGCCGGGTCTGGCCGAACATTTTCCGCTGGCGAAGCAACAATTATCGCAGCAGGAAATGATCGACCGTATCCTGTACGCCCAGGCCAATGAAACCGCGCGCTGTTATCAAGAGGGCGTGGTAACAGAGGTTGCGGATGCCAATATCGGTAGCATTTTCGGCTGGGGTTTCGCGCCGTTCCAGGGCGGCACCTTGCAGTACATTAATAGCGTGGGTGGCCCGAAGGTTTTCGTAGAGCGTGCGAAAGAACTGGCATCCGAATATGGTGATCGATTCGCGCCGGCTCAGGTTTTGATCGACATGGCGGATAAAGGCGAAAAGTTTACGGTTAAGTAAATAAATACTGAAAAATCATCCGCAGATTTACACAGATTAAAAAAAGACAAAAAATGCTTAAAAAATCTGCGTAAATCTGTGAAAATCTGCGGATAAATGAAATTTCAAATTGCATTAAAGGAAGTTACATGTTTTCTACATTATTGAAAACCATCAAAAACGTTGGCATGTTGCCGCGTATTTCTGACACCGAACGCGCCGCGCTTGAAGCGGGCGATGTGTGGGTCGACGGGCAGTTTTTTTCCGGCAATCCGGACTTTAAGCAAATGCTGTCCGAGGCTTACCCAGCATTATCCGACGAAGAACAGGCCTTTCTGGACGGGCCTTGCGAAGAACTCTGCCACATGGCCGATCTCTGGAAGCTGCAGGAAACCCGCAAGATTCCGGAAAATGTCTGGCAGTTCATGCGTGAAAAGGGCTTTTTCGGTCTGATTATCCCGAAAGAATATGGCGGCTTCGGCATGTCTACCCTGGGCCGTTCTTCGGTCATGATGAAAACTGCCGCCACCGGCGCGATTGGCAGCCTGGTGGTTATTCCGAATACCCTGGGCGCCGCCGAACTGTTGATGGAGTACGGTACCGACAAACAAAAACAGAAGTATTTACCGCGCCTGGCTACGGGTGAACTCGTGCCTTGTTTCGGTTTAACCGAACCCACCGCCGGTTCGGATGCAGCGTCCATCAAGGCCGAAGGCGAAGTCTTCAAAGACGGCGAAGAAGTCAAGATTAAGCTGAATTTTTCCAAGCGTTACATTACGTTAGCACCGGTTGCTAACCTGATTAGTCTGGCCGCGACCCTGCACGATCCTGACAACCTGCTGGGCAAGGGCGAACACCCAGGGATTTCCGTAATCATGCTGGAAAAAGGCATGAAAGGCCTGAAAACCGGCGATCACCATCTGCCCATTACCGCATTTGATAACGGCCCGATTGAGGGCAAGGATGTTGTGGTATCGGCAGAGAATATAGTCGGTGGCCCGGAATACGCCGGCGAAGGCTGGCGCATGCTCATGGAACAACTCTCCGGTGGCCGGGCGGTTTCCCTTCCCGCCGGTAGCATCGGGATGTGTAAAGCTGCCGCGGCGGCGACGGGCCCATATTCCATGGTCCGCAAGCAATTCGATATCCCCATTGGTTTGATGGAGGGCGTGGAATTCAAAGTCGCGCACATCGCCGCGATGGCGTACACGATGGAGTCTTCCCGCGTTTACGTCTGCGCCGGGGTGGATAACGGCAATAGCCCGCCTGTGACGTCTGCCATTCTGAAACAGCAAACCACCGAGATGGGCCAGAAACTGGCGATTGACGGCCTAGACGTATTTGCCGGCGCGGCAGTTATGCAAGGCCCGAACAACATACTGGGCCAGGCCTATATCGGTGCGCCGGTAAGCATTACTGTGGAAGGCGCGAATATCCTCACGCGCACGCTGATTATTTTCGGCCAGGGTGCCGTACGTTGCCATCCCTACGCGTTCAAAACGCTAAGCGCAGTTGAGAACGACGACGCCAACGCCTTCCGCAAGGCCACACTCGGCTGGATGGGTCATTTCTTCATGAACGGCCTGCGCGCCACGGTGCGTGGTCTGACCCGTGGCTGGAGTTTCCGCAGCCCGGTGAAAGGCCCGACCGCGCGTTATTTCCGCAAGCTGGCGTGGGCTTCGTCGCGCTTTGCGCTGCTTACGGATCTGGCGTTATTCCTGATGGGTGCGAAATTAAAGCAGAAAGGCAAGCTCTCCGGACGTTTCGCAGATGCCCTGTCCTGGCAGTTGTTTACTTTCACCACCTTGCGCCGTTTCGAGGCCGAAGGCCGTCAGGCTGAAGATCTGCCCGTGGTGCAGTGGGCCTGCGAATATTCCCTGCAGCGCGTACAGGAAGCGTTCGAAGGCATTTACGCCAATTTCGACGCACCGGTAATTGGCTGGTTGCTGCGTTACCCGGGTCGTCTGTGGCTACGAGCAAATCCATTGTCCACCGGTCCGAGTGACAGCCTTGACCGCGCGGTTGCCGGCGCCATTCAAACCCCGGGCGCGCAATATGACCGCATCGCCGCCCAAGGCCTTGCCACGCCGAAAGACGGCACGCCCGGCATGGGCCGTCTCATCAAGGCCTGGCGTTTGATCAGTGAAGCGCAACCGGCGACTGCCAAAGTGGTAAAAGCCCTGCGCAAACGCGAAATCAAGGCCGATTCCCTGCTCGACGCCCTGGCCCCCGCGGTTGAAAACAAGATTATCAGCAGCGACGAGGCGCAGTTAATAGAAAAAGCCGAAGCTGCGCGCTATGAGGCTATTCAGGTCGACGTATTCACCAAAGAGGAATACTACCGCGAGCAACCGATGAACGCGGAACCTGTCGATACTCTGGAAACCACCTTCGACAAGGCGGCCAAGGCTTAAGGCATTACCAGCTAGCCCGCCAGCTCTACAGCTTGCCAACGGAGCGGGCGGGCTTTATTTGTGCGAGCCAGATCAGCGGCTATCCATTTGGTTAGTGTAGCGTCGCACTGGTTTCTTTATACTGCGCCAACATAGAATATTAGTTGCCACTGACAGCAGTGGGGTCACAGCCTGGCCTTGAATTGCTAAACTGGTGTACTGCGCCGTATTTTATGGAATATTAGAACGAGTGCGATTTTTCGTCAGACAAGGCGCAACGACGAGTAATAGTCGTAACTATTGCGAGCCCTCGAATAATTAGGGGCAACGCAGAATGGCGGAAAAGTGCGCCGTTATAAGTTCCAGACAGTGCGGCGCAGTACACTTAACCCGCTAATACCCGAAACGCGAAAGAGAGCGAAAGACCTTATGGCTGAAGAAGTCGAACGCGATGTAATGGAATATGACGTGCTCATCGTCGGTGCCGGCCCGGCCGGGTTGTCCGCCGCGATTCGCATGAAACAGCAAGACGAAAACATAAACGTCTGCATTGTGGAGAAGGGCTCCGAGGTCGGCTCCCACATTCTCTCCGGCGCAATTTTCGAACCGCGCGCGTTGAACGAATTGCTCCCAGACTGGGAAGACAAGGGCGCCCCGATCAAAACACCCGCCTCGCGCGACGACGTTTACTTCTTTACCGGCGAAAAATCCGCCATCAAAATGCCCAACCTGTTTGTGCCCAAGACCATGCACAACAAGGGCAATTACATCATCTCCTTGAGCAAACTCTGTCGCTGGCTTGGCGAACAGGCGGAAAGCCTGGGCGTGGAGATTTACCCCGGCTTTTCCGCGCGTGACGCCATCGTCGAAGACGGCGTAGTCAAGGGCATTGTTACCGGCGATATGGGCATCAACAAGCAAGGCGAAGCAAAAGAGGGCATGCACACGCCGGGTATTGAACTGCGTGCCAAATACACCCTGTTCGCTGAAGGCTGCCGTGGCCACATCGGCAAGCGTTTGATTGCCGAATATAATCTCGATGACGAGACCGATCCCCAGCATTACGGCCTCGGCCTGAAAGAGCTGTGGGAGATTGACCCGGCCAAATTTGAATCCGGTCTTGTCGTGCACGGCGTGGGTTGGCCGCTGAGTGATGAAAACCCCGGTGGTTCGTTTTTGTATCACCTGGAAGATAATATTGTCTCCGTGGGTTTAATCGTGGATTTGTCCTACACCAACCCCTATTTGTCGCCGTTTCACGAGTTTCAGCGATTCAAGCACCACCCGAAGATTGCTCAGTACCTGGAAGGTGGAAAAAGAATTTCCTACGGCGCGCGCGCGATCACCAAGGGTGGCCTGAACTCCTTGCCGAAAATGGTTTTTCCGGGCGGCGCCTTGATCGGCTGCAATGCCGGCACGCTAAATTTCGCCAAGATCAAGGGCAACCACACCGCCATGAAATCCGGCATGCTGGCCGCCGAAGCCATTGTGGAAGCTTTAGCCGGCGGTGACAGCGCACCGGACGTGCTGAGTGCCTACCCCGAAAAATTCAAGGCAAGCTGGCTTTACGATGAGCTTTATAGCAGCCGCAATTTTGGTGCCGCGATTCACAAGTTTGGTGCGTTCATCGGGGGTGCGATCAACTTCATCGAGCAGAATCTGCTCGGGGGCAAGGGTTTCTGGAACCTGCGTGACAAAACACCGGATTATCAAACCCTGCTGCCGGCCAACAAGGCCGAGAAAATCGATTACCCCAAACACGACGGCAAGCTGAGTTTTGACAAGCTTTCGTCGGTACATATTTCCAATACCGGACACGAGGAAGACCAGCCGGTGCACCTGAAATTGGCTGACCCGAGCATTCCCATCGAGCATAATCTGCCTAAATACGACGAACCCGCGCAGCGTTATTGCCCGGCCGGCGTGTACGAGGTGGTCGAAGAAAACGGCGAGCAGAAATTACAGATCAATGCCGCCAACTGTGTACACTGCAAAGCCTGTGACATTAAAGACCCCGCGCAGAATATTACATGGGTGCCGCCGGAAGGCGGCGGCGGGCCAAACTATTCGGCCATGTGATAAAACAATAATCCACAGATTTACGCAGATTTCCACAGATTAAAAAACAAAAAATCAATTTAAATTTCGCCCAACGGGGTATGAAACCCCGCAGGGCGACCAAAGGGGAGAATCACGATTCTCCCCTTTGGAAACCCCATCGCGCAAACCCCGCGGCAAGCCACGGGGAATTTTTAGGATTAAATGTTTTCTTAATAATCTGCGTGAATCTGCGGATAGAAATTTTCTTCATAACTAACGAAGCAAGCAAGAGAAGTTAAATATGAAAGTACTGGTAGGCGTTAAACGGGCGATTGACTACAACGTCCGTATCCAATTGAAGTCCGACGGCTCCGGCGTGGTGCATGACGGCGTAAAGCACAGCATGAATCCGTTCGACGAAATCGCTGTGGAACAGGCCATGCAATGGCAGGAAGCGGGCACGGCGGACGAAATTGTCGCTGTAACCATCGGCGGCGTAGCAGCATTGGAACAATTACGCTCCGCGCTGGCCTTTGGCTGCGATCGCGGTATTCACATCAAGGTGGATGAAGATGTGCAGCCACTTACTGCCGCGCGCGCTTTCAAGGAGCTGGTGGAAAAGGAAAAGCCGGATGTCTTTCTCATGGGTAAGCAGGCCATTGACGACGACAACAACCAGACCGGGCAAATGACCTCCGCGCTGCTGGAATGGCCACAAGCCACGTTCGCCTCCAAAATTGAACTGGGCGATGGCACTGCGAAAGTCACACGTGAAGTCGATTCCGGCCTGGAAACGATTGAAGTCGATTTGCCGGCGGTTATAACTGTAGACCTGCGGCTTAACGAGCCGCGTTATCTGAAATTACCCAACATCATGAAGGCCAAGAAAAAGCCGGTCGATGAGATGAGTCTGGATGATCTGGGTGTGGAACGCGCAAAGAATCTGACCACCAAGCAAACCTCGCCGCCGCCCGAACGCGAAGCCGGGATCAAGGTGGAAAGCGCCGAAGAACTTGTTGCGAAGCTCAAAGATAAGGGATTGCTGTAATGTCTAAAGTATTAATTGTAGCCGACCATTTCCAGGGCAAACTCCAGGGCAGCACCGGCCGCACGGTGGCCTGCGCCAAGGAATTAAATCCTGAAAGCATCGATGTGCTGGTGCTGAGCAACGACAGCGGCGATCTGGCTGCTGCAGCCGCCAAACTTGATGGCGTATCCAAGGTGCTGACCGCGGATCGCGCCGAAAATGAACACCCCATGGCCGCTATCTTCGCGCCGCAAATCGCGGCTGCCGCCGAAGCTGGCAGCTATAGCCACGTGCTGGGCCCCAACACCACCTTTGGCAAGGACCTGATGCCACGCGTGGCCGCCAAGCTCGGCGTGCTGATGATTACCGACATCATGGCCGTCCACGGCGACTACGAATTCGACCGGCCGATTTATGCCGGTAACGCAGTAATCACCGTCGAAGCCCCAAGTGATCAGATTCTGGTGGGCTCGGTGCGCTGCGCCTCTTACTCCGCTGTGGAAGAGGGCGGAGATGATGCCGCCGTAGAAGCCATTGAGTTATCCGCAGAAATTCCCACCCACACGCGCTTTGTCGGCGTACAAAGCGGCAGCAGCGATCGCCCGGACCTGCAATCCGCACCAAAAGTCGTCTCTGGCGGCCGCGGTGTCGGCAGCGAGGAAAACTTCAAGGTGATCTATAGTTTTGCCGACAAGATCGGCGCCGCAGTCGGTGCCTCGCGCGCGGCCGTGGATTCCGGCTTCGTGCCCAACGATATGCAGGTCGGCCAAACCGGCAAGATCATCGCCCCGGAGCTGTACATGTGTTTCGGCATCTCCGGCGCCATTCAGCATCTTGCCGGTATTAAAGACGCGGGCACGATTGTTGCTGTGAACAAGGACGAAGAGGCACCGATTTTCGAGGTGGCTGATTACGGACTTGTAGGCGACCTGTTCAAGGTATTGCCGGAACTTGAAGAAGCTGTCTCTAAATAGTTTAAAACCACAGAGGAACAGAGGAACAGAGATTTAGGGCAAAGTATATAAAAAGAAGAACCACAAAGGGCACAAAGAACACAAAGGTTAAGGAATTAGTTATATTTTCTTTGTGCTCTTCGTGTTCTTTGTGGTTTAACCATTTCTTGCTGTTTCCTCTGTTCCTCTGTGGTGAATATTCTTCGTTTTCAGCCACTGTTGAGGCGTCATGCCCGTTATAGAAACCAAGGTCAACAAAAACAACGAGCAGTACGCCGAAAACCGTGAAGGCATGCTTGCGGCAATTCAGCGCTTTCGTGACGTTGAGAAAAAGGTTCGGGAAACCGAAGCCTCCAAGCTAAGCCGCTACCATGAACGCGGTCAGATTCTGCCGCGTGAACGGGTCAATCTGCTGCTCGATCACGGCTCTCCGTTTCTGGAAATCCAGACCCTGTGCGGCTACATGCACCACGACGACAAGGACGGCTCGCTGGCCGGCGGTAATACCATTACCGGCATCGGCTATGTCTGCGGCGTGCGCTGTATGGTGTTTGCTTCCAACAGTGCCATCAAGGGCGGCACCATGACACCCTGGGGCGTGCAGAAAACCCTGCGTGTGCAGGAGATTGCGCTTGAAAACAAACTGCCGATACTCTCGCTGATTGAGTCCGGCGGCGCGAACCTGCTGTATCAGGTTGACTTGTTCATTGACGGCGGTAAAACCTTCGCCAATCAGGCGCGCCATTCCGCGGCAGGCCTGCCGCAAGTCACGATTGTGCACGGCTCTTCCACCGCCGGCGGCGCCTATATGCCGGGCCTGTCAGACCACGTAATCATGGTGCGCGGCAACGCCAAGGTATTTCTTGCCGGCCCACCGCTGTTAAAAGCCGCTACCGGTGAAATCGCCGAAGACGAAGACCTGGGCGGGGCGGACATGCATGGTACCGTTGCAGGCACGACCGAATACTTGGCGGAAAATGACGTTGACAGTATCCGCCTGGCGCGTGAAGTGATGGCGAACCTCGGCTGGAACGATTACTACTCGAGCCCGCCCGCCCGCGAATACAAGCTGCCGCGCTACGATATTGACGAAATCTGCGGCCTGGTCTCCGCGGATTACCGCAAGCCATTTGATTGCCGCGAGGTCATCGCGCGTATCGCCGACGACTCCGACTTCCTGGAATTCAAGGCAGATCTGGACCAGCAAACCATCTGCGGACGTGGCGAAATTCAGGGCTATACCGTCGGCTTTATCAGCAATAACGGCCCCATTACTACCAAGGGCGCAAACAAGGCCGCGCAATTCATTCAGCTTTGCTGTCAGTCGCAAACACCGATTGTGTATCTGATGAATACCACCGGCTACATGGTAGGCACTGAGTCTGAACAGAACGGCATCGTCAAGCACGGCTCGAAAATGGTGCAGGCGGTCGCCAACGCCAGTGTGCCGCAGATAACTATCGTCATGGGCGGGTCGTTCGGTGCCGGCAATTACGGTATGTGTGGTCGTGGGCTATCGCCGCGCTTCATATTCGCCTGGCCTAATAGCGTGACCAGTGTCATGGGTGGCGAACAGGCCGCCAAGGTCATGGTGATTGTTACCGAAGACAAAATGAAACGTGCTGGCAAGGATGTGGATCAGAAAATGCTGGACGCGATGCAACAGAAAATCATCGACCAGTTCAACAGCGAATCCGACGCGCTCGCCGCCACCGCGCGCCTGTTTGATGACGGCCTGATTGACCCCCGTGATACCCGTCGGGTACTGGCCTTTACCCTCTCAATTTGCCGAGAAGCCTCCACGCGTCAGGTTGCGCCGAACAGTTTCGGCGTGGCCCGCTTCTAGGCGTGGTTATCACGCACTGCTGGCGAGCTGCAACAACCCCGAAACGCGCATGAATCTCCCCACCTTTAAAACCCTGAAACTGGACGCCGAGCAGGGCGTACTGCACGTTACTATCAATCGGCCAGAAGCCCGCAACGCCATGAGCGAGGCGGTAGTTAAAGAACTAACTGAAGTTGCGACGTTTGCGAATGAAAACCCGCAAATCCGTGCGCTGGTGCTACGCGGCGCGCAAGGTAATTTCTGCGCCGGCGGCGACATCAAGGACATGGCCAAGGTTCGTAACGCGCCGGACCTGAATGCTGTGGCTGCCTACAACCGTGGGTTCGGGCACCTCCTGACAGCCTTCAACAACGTGGGTGCTGCCGTGGTGGTCGTACTTGAAGGCGCGGTGCTCGGCGGTGGATTTGGCCTAGCTTGTATTTCCGATGTGGCCATCGCGCATCAGGATGCGAAGTTCGGTCTGCCTGAAACCGGGTTAGGGCTACCGCCGGCACAAATTGCACCGTTCGTGGTCGCCCGTATTGGCATTACCCAGGCGCGCAGATTGGGTGTATGCGGTGCGCGCTTCAATGGCGAGGAGGCACTTAGGTTGGGTCTGGTGCATTTTGTGGAAAGCGACGAAGCGAGCCTGAATGCCCGCTTGCTGGAAGTTCTAAAACAAATCAGGCGCTGCGCGCCCCACGCCAACGCCATGACCAAGCGCATCATGCTGCGAGTGGGCAGTGAAGATATGCAAACCCTGCTCGACGATGCAGCACTGGACTTTGCCAGGGCTCTGCACAGCGACGAGGGCGCGGAAGGCCCAAAGGCATTTATAGAAAAGCGCCTGCCCGGCTGGGCGCAATAACTGGATTACGACGGTATGTCTGAAACAATAAGTAAAGTCCTGGTTGCCAACCGCGGAGAAATCGCGGTGCGCGTGCTCCAGGGCGCCGCGCGTATGGGCTACCCCACGGTTGCGGTCTACAGCGATGCCGATGCCAACGCGCTGCATGTGCAAACCGCCGATCAGGCGGTAAACATCGGCCCGCCGCCGGCCGCTGATTCTTATTTGAACATCGAGGCAATCATCCAGGCCGCACAGGCGACCGGCGCCAATGCCATCCATCCCGGGTACGGCTTTCTTGCCGAAAATGCGGACTTCGCTCGCGCGATCTACAAGGCGGGTTTGATTTTTATCGGCCCCACGGCCGACGCGATTGATTTAATGGGCAATAAACGCGCCGCCAAAGAGCGCATGGAGGCCGCCGGCGTGCCTTGCATTCCAGGCTTCAAGGGCGGTGGTAGTGATGCTGAATTAGCATCAAAAGCCGACGAGACCGGCTTCCCCATCATGGTCAAGGCCGCCGCAGGTGGCGGCGGCCGCGGCATGCGTCTGGTCGACAATGCCAGCGATCTGACCGAGGCGATAAAATCAGCGAAGTCTGAGGCAAAAAGCGCTTTCGGCAATGACGAAATTATTCTGGAAAAAGCCGTAACCGGCGCCCGGCATGTGGAAATTCAGGTGCTTGCGGACACCCACGGCAACGTCATTCACCTGGGTGAACGCGACTGCTCCATCCAGCGCCGCCACCAGAAAGTGGTAGAGGAAAGCCCCTGTCCGGTCGCAGACGACAGCCTGCGACAGGCCATGGGTGAAGCGGCAGTGAATGCAGCCAGGGCGATTAACTACCGCGGCGCGGGCACGGTCGAGTTCTTGCTGGATAGTAATCACAAGTTTTATTTCCTGGAAATGAATACCCGCTTGCAGGTTGAGCACCCCGTCACAGAACTGGTTACCGGAATTGATCTGGTTGAATGGCAATTACGGGTTGCCGCAGGGGAAAAGCTCGCGCATGCCCAGCCGGATGTGCAACTACGCGGCCATGCCATCGAAGTTCGGCTGTGTGCGGAAGACCCCGCGAATGATTTTCTGCCCCAGACCGGCCCAGTCGTCGCCTGGCAAGCGCCAACCGGGGAGGGCATTCGTGTCGACTATGGTTTGCGCAGCCCCGGCGAAGTAAGTCCCTATTACGATTCCATGCAGGCCAAACTTGTCGCCTACGGTCCAGATCGGGAAACGGCGCGCCGGCGCCTGTTGCAAGCGCTGGATGATTGCGTGTTCTTCGGCCTGCCCAGCAATCTCGACTTTCTGCGTGTGGCCCTGGCCCACCTGGCCTTTGCCGAGGGCGACTTCGACACCGGCTTTATCGCCGAACACATGCCGGAACCGGCGGCGTGCCTGCCAGCGCCGGACAGCCGGCATTTTGCCTTGGCTGCGGCGCTGCTCTATTCCGGAAACACCCAGGAACTTTGCAAAACAACCAGCATCGGCGCTGAATTGCTTGACTGGCATAGCTCTAACCCTACACCGACACTGCTGACGCTGCGCTACGGCCGATCTGAAGAAAAAATACGCCTCACTGTCGAAGCCCAGGGCCCAAACCGCTACCAGATAACGCTGATAGCAGAAGACGAAGACACGCAATCGACGCAACATTGCATTGAATTGCAGGGTCAGACGGACTACCGGATACGCTTTACCTGCGACAGCGGAAGTGGCCAGGCCAATTTTGCACGCCGGGAAAACCAGTTAATGCTGGATGCTTACGGCGCCACCGTGGCCTATGATGACGTTACCCTGGCTGCGACCGAAACCCGCGGTAATATCGCTGCCAGCGGCGAGATCAAGGCCAATAGTGATGGCAAGATCATGGCGGTGAAAGTTCAGGCGGGGGATCACGTCGAACGCGGCCAAACCCTGCTGGTGCTCGAGGCCATGAAAATGGAATTCCAGGTGGCCAGCGAGGTAGACGGCGAAGTCACGTCTGTACTGGTGGCTGCAGGTGATCAGGTAGCGGCACGCCAGTTGCTGGTCAGTATTGCCGCAAGCGGAGAAAACGAATAATAACGCGCATGCCACATCCACTGGCGCATTTGCCGGTACCATGGCGTCCATGACTGCGCTAAGCATACTTCGCGACGTTTTTGGGTATGAGGAATTCAGAGGCCAACAGCAAGCCGTAATTGAGGCGGTAAGCGCCGGCGAAGACGCGCTGGTGCTTATGCCGACTGGTGGCGGCAAATCGCTTTGCTACCAGATACCCGCGCTGTTGCGTCCCGGTGTTGCGGTCGTGGTCTCGCCCCTGATCGCACTCATGGCAGACCAGGTTGCGGCGCTGCGCCAGGCCGGTGTGTCGGCCGCTTTTCTGAATTCCAGCATGAGCGCAGCCGCGCAGGGCGAGATAGAACGCCAGATGCAAGACGGCACACTCGATCTGGTGTATATCGCGCCGGAACGGCTGATGCAGCCCCGTTGTCTGGACCTGCTGAATCAGTGCCAGCTTGCACTAATTGCGATTGACGAAGCGCATTGTGTATCCCAGTGGGGGCATGATTTTCGCCCCGAATATATGCAGCTTGCGGCGCTGCCCGAGCATTTTCCCGACATCCCGAGAATCGCGCTAACCGCGACGGCGGATATCCCCACACGCGAAGAAATTGCCGAGCGCCTGCAATTGCAGCAGGCGCAAAAATTTATCCATAGTTTCGACCGGCCCAATATTTGTTATCGGGTGGCGGAGCAGGGCGGTGGCAAACAGCAGTTGCTGCGTTTTATTCAAAATGAGCATCCGGGTGAAGCCGGCATTGTTTATTGTCTGTCCCGCAAAAAGACCGATACCACCGCCGCCTGGCTGCAGGAACAGGGTCTAACCGCCCTGGCGTATCACGCAGGACTAGGCCACCAAACACGCGAGCACCATCAACAGACATTCCTGCGTGAAGACGCAGTTGTGATCGTCGCCACCGTGGCCTTCGGCATGGGCATTGATAAACCCGACGTGCGCTTTGTGGCGCACATGGACTTGCCCGCCAGCATCGAAAATTATTATCAGGAAACCGGCCGCGCGGGCCGTGACGGATCCCCTGCGGACGCCTGGATGCTCTATGGTCTTGGCGACGTGGTGCAACGTCGGCGGATGATCGAAAACGGGGCTTCGAGTGACGAACGCAAGCGCGTAGAGCGCACCAAACTCGATGCCATGCTGGCTTACTGTGAATTGGCAACTTGTCGCCGGATTAACCTGCTGCGCTACTTTGGCGAGGCGCCTGAAGCCGCCTGCGGCAACTGCGATACCTGCCTGCGCCCACCAGAGACCTGGGATGCCACTCAGGCCGCGCAAATGGCGATGTCGGCGGTGTATCGCACGGGTCAGCGTTTTGGCGTGCAGTATCTGATCGAACATTTGCACGGCATTGCCACGGATCGTGCGATCAGCTTCAACCACCATAATCTGAGCACGTTTGGCGTGGGCAAAGACATTGGCGACAAACAGTGGCGTTCACTGTTTCGGCAACTGGCCGCCCGCGGCTTTCTGAATGTGGATGTGCAGGGCTATGGCGGCATGCAGCTGAGCGAGCAGGCCAAGCCATTGTTACGCGGCGAGCAATCCTTGAGTCTGCGTCATGACCGCAGTCCGGAGAAAAAACGCAGCAAGTCCAAAGCCGCCAAAGCCGAACTGAGTATTGAAAACGAGGTCTTGTTCGAGGCATTACGTGAATTACGCACGCAATTAGCCAAAGAACAGGATGTGCCGTCTTACGTGATATTTCACGATGCCACCTTGGCTGCCATGGCTAAATATGCCCCCGCCAATGAAGATGAAATGATGGCGATTGACGGCGTCGGCAAGAAAAAGCTGGAATCCTATGGGGCGGATTTTTTACAGCTTATTGAAGAATATAAAGGCCGCGCAGCGGAATAATATTTCCATACCTGTTACCCTGAAGACAGATACAGGCACGTTAGTAACTCTCGATATTGTGTTCCGACGCAATGTTGATCGACGTTAAACGCCCCTCACTTGACGGTTGGCTGTGGTGTGTCTGGCCCCGGTTTCAGTTGGCTGGCGAAAGCTGTAGGCCGTGTGCATTTCGCTCTCGTCACCCAAGCGGTGTGGATTGAGAGGCATTAGTATCATAGAACGACCAAGGAGTTAGAGGATGGCGGATAAAAATCCGGATAAAGGTTATGTGGCACTGCTGGGTTGGAGCCTGGGCGCGGTTGAGTCGGTGGATCGCTTCGACCGTCGCTATATCGTGGTGGCTCCGGAGTGGGCCGAGCCTTATTGCAAGGAACACGATATCCCCTACATGCCTTGGAACTTCGAGCGTCTGAATGACCGCTCACTGGAAATTGCCGAAAAGTTGAAAGAAGAGGGCGTAGACGTTGCCATTCCGCTGTTTGAGGAAACTGTGGAGTGGGCTGGCGCCATTAATTCGGTACTCATGGACAACCCGCGTATGCATGGCCAAGCCGTGCTGTTCCGAGACAAGGCATTGATGAAACGCCGCGCGCAACTGGGTGGCATCCGCGTCGGTATCTTTGAAGAAGCCCATGAAAAAGAAGATATCGTTCGATTTCTCAAGCGCGTCAATCAAACGCTGCTTAAACTCGACGGCGATCCGGATGATCCCATCCACTTAAAGGCCTTCGACAAGGCCGGTTGCCTGGGTCACCGTGTGATTCGTACGCCGGAAGAGGTGGACGCGATTCCGGATACCGAATTCCCGTTACTCATGGAAAGCCATCTTGACGGCTGGGAGTTCGCGGTCGAGGCCTGGATCCACGATGGCAAGATCAGATTCCTGAATATTTCAGAGTACGTCACCCTGGGCTATTCGGTATTTGTACCGGCCACCCCAGAATTGGAAAGCTGGCGCGCCGCGATTACCAAGGAAGTGGAAAAACTGGTCAAGACCTTCGATATCAAATTTGGTCAAATCCATCCCGAGTACTTCGTAACCAGTGACGGCACCATGTACTTTGGCGAGGTTGCCTATCGCCCGCCGGGTTTCAAGGCTTTCGAGCTAATCGAGCGTGCTTACGGTTTCAACGCTTACCAAGCCAATGTGCTGGTATTTGACCCTAAAACCACGGAAGAGGAAATTCAAAATTTCTTCCCGGAACCTGTTACCGGAGCGAAAGGCCACGCAGGCTGCTTTGGCGTGTATCCTCGCCGGCGTGTTGTCAGCAAGCTGGAAATGCCCAAGGAAACCGAGGACCATCCGTACTTCGAGTTTCATGAATTGACGGCGCCACAGCAGGAAACCGTGACCAAGCGCTCCGCTTTCGGCACCCACTGGGGTCTGATCTATTTCTTCGGCGACGACCCGCACAAACTTCGGGATCTGCTGAAACACCAGGAAGAGCTGGATTTTTACGTCTAGTCTGTAACCCTCAGTAAGCGGACAAAAAAAGCCGGGCAGTCTGACCCGGCTTTTTTATTGGGTGAATGGAGAAGTCTATTGGTCGAGCAATTGCTCCACCGCTGGCTGCATCTTGGTCAAGCCCCAGTTATTTCCGATTTCCAGGGCTTCGTCGTCACTCTTGCCCTGTAACCACGCCGCGCGCAGCGCCGCGAGTGCGCCCACGCGATTGCTACTGGCACAATGCACCAGCACGGTTTCGTCGCCGATCTGATTCAGTATCTGATCCAGCGCTTCGACATTTTCACGCGTCAAGTCCTGCGGCCCGTTGATGGGCAGATTGTAATAAGCCATACCGTTTTCGGTAACCATGGCCTCTTCATCAATTTCCGGCGTTTCAGCCGGCGGGCGCAGGTTGATGACGTGCTTGACGCCACTCTCGGCGACTTCGGAAAACGATTCCGGCTGGCCACCGGTATAAATATTGGGTTCGGACTGATTCAAGTTGCGGACTCCTGTAATAGATGCGGCATGTACACTCAAGCTCAGCAAAAGTATTACTACCGGGAAAACTAGCCGTAGTTGCATTTCTAAACTCAAAAGATTAATGGCCGCACACAGTTTAACCAAGTTGCCGGCGCGTTACTTGATAATTTTCTAAAAAAAGCCCGGCCATTATTTAGCCGGGCTCGATTGAGGACTAACCTATTACGCGGGATCTAGTTACCCGAGCAACCCTGCGCGCCTTCGTAAGTATTGTCCACCACGATGTTAATCCACTGGCGTACCAGGGCGTGGGCTTCATCATCGACTACGCTGCGGGCGATTGGTGGCATGCGGGCCGCCGGAGTAGTGGCCGCCGGACTGATGCGGAATTCCAGAATGGACTGGCTGGCCTTAGCGGGGCGGATATCCACCGAGCGTCCATCGCTACCTTCTGCGCCGGTCGCGGTCGGGCCTTTGCAGATGCCGTAGCTGGTGTCGACCGCGCGGAATACGTCCAAATAATAGCCGGTATTGGCAGCAAAACCGCTTGGGTTATGGCAATGCTGGCAGTTCACTTCCAGCCAGGCACGGGTGCGGGCTTCGATGTCTTCGTGGGTATTGGCCTCAAACTTGCCATCTCCCGGCACATTGAACCTGGGCAGGTGCTCCAGCTCTTCCGCGACCCCGGTATTGGCATCTATACCCAGGTCGTCTGGACATCCCATAAGAAAACCGGTGCGGCACATGTAGGCGATCTGGTTTTCACCCGCAATCGCATGCCGGCCCTGGTCTGTAACAACCGGTGACTCCGACGCATAGCGGCGATTCAGATTGCGTACTTTCGGCCCGATGGGCGCGCTGCCGGATTCCAGATCGCTGTTGGCGTGGCAGCTAACGCACTGGTTGGCATTGGGCACCTGGTACTCTGTTGAGCCCTGATGGCGCACGCCGGAGTCGACATCTTCAAAGTTCCAGGACGCCGGGTAGGGGCACCCGCAGGTTGCAGCGTGGCAAATCGTTTGCCGCTGTTGTCGGGCGTCCAGACATAGGGCAGACCGTTCCAGATGACCATACCGCTGGAATTGCGGCGCTTGATCAGCAAGCGGGTTTCCGCCGCTGTTTCCTGGCCGTTTTCCACAAACGAGAAGGTCTTGGCGATAATGGTTCCGACCGGGAACTCCAGGGTTGCCCTGGGCTTGGTGGCGCCGGGTGCGGAATAGGTGGCCTGGGTGCCGGGCGGCAGATAGGCCACGCGGTACTTCACCGCATAATCGCTGAACAGCTTGGTATTGAGCACGAAGGGCAGGCCGTCGCTGTTGGGCTGGCTGGTCGGGTCTTCCTGGTCAGCGAACAGGTTGTATTGCTCCAGGCGCGGGCAGTTTACTGGCGCGGCATTGAAGTTAACCACACCGGGTTGGTTCTGGACTTCACACAGCGCGGCCACTTCTTCGTCCGACGGCGCGGGGTCGAAATCGCCACTGGGTTCAAACGGCGGGATTACGATGGGTTGAATAGGCGGCAGGTTTTGCTTGAATCGTGCCTGGCAATCGTGCCGGGAAAGCTCGAAATCAGACGGCAGGTTCGGCAGGTTGGTGAGTATGGTGGTCAAATTGGCCGAATCAAGTACGGCGGTCGGGTCGCCGTCCAGGGCTATCAGCAGCGCTTCCAGTCCCTGGGTGCCATGAAAATTGGCGTAGGTGAGGCTGTCGCTGCTGAAGCTGTTGCTGTCATCAATACAGGAGGCGAAGTACTGCGGCTGAATCCGCGGGTTGTCCGCCTGGCTGGTATCAAACTTGTAGCCGTTGTAGTGACAGTCTTGGTTCTGATCCATGTTAGTGTGGATCGGCTTGCCATTTTCATCCTGGGCTATGGGTTGTCCGTCCGCTCCTTTGGGATACTGACACTCCTCATCATAGGGATCGAGCAGACCATCCCAGAGGATATGTGCGCCGCGTATGTGGGTGGGTGACGCGGGCAGCGGGCCGAGTTGCGACAGGCCGGCCGCGGTACACAGCAAAAGATTTTGCGGCAACAGACAGGCGGCCTGGGTCTTGACGCCGATCAATGCCGGTAGCAGACGGGTTAGATCCTGATTCTGCAGGTCGTTGGTAGTGGGTAGCGGCAGGCCATTACCGTTGTTGCGGAATTCATTGCGGAAGATATGCATGCCTTCCGTGTAGAAATCGATTTTGCCATCCGTCGGGCGGCCAGCGCCCTCGGGAAAGAGTTGGTAACTGGTGTGGATAATACCTGCGGTATTATTGTCTTCGAAGAGATTGTCGAAAACGTCGATCCGGTCGTAGGCCAGGGTGATCATGCCGCTGCCGGGCGGTACGTTGGATACAAATCCGCCTTCGGTAAAGTTATAGGTATTATTCATGCGCGCGGTGTTGCCGTGCATGAGCGAGCGTTCGCCGTACTGGCTGATGTTATCCAAGTCGTAAATCAGGAAGCCGCCGGTATTACATTCAGCGATGTTATCGGCGTATTCGCCGCCCTGCACGTTTTCGATTTCAAAACCGAATACGTTAAAAGCAGCACGGCTGTTGCGGATGATGGCGTTGTTGGTCTGGCCAACGTAAATGCCGGCATCGGAGGCGCCGATGGATTCGGACTCGTCGATCAGGATATTACGGGAGTTGACCGGGTAGATGCCGTAGCGGCCGGATTTCTGGCTTACGGTATAGTCCGGCGAGGTGGTGTCGCCGAGTAGTCCGTTTTCTAGCGCACTGGGGTCGACGGTGGCCGGGTCGGTACAGGCGACCTGCGTGGCTTCACGGAAATTGCTCGCGTTTATCGGAGTCGGGCTGGCACGGCCACCGCCGGACGACCAGAACGCGCGCACCCTTTGCAGGGTGCCGTGATCAACGGAACGCAATTCAAAGGCGTTGCCGTCGGTATCGGCTACGGTCATGTCCTGGATGGTCACGCCGCGCACGCTGTCTATGAGTATGCCTTCCGGATTGTTGTTTTCACGGAACGAGAGCACGGTGTCGTTTATGCCGCAGCCTTTGATGGTCACATCTTCGGTTGCGGTCAGCAGCAGGGTCTTGTCGATATTGTAAAAGCCGCAAGCGAATTCGATTACGTCGCCGGGCCGGGCGTCGATGAAGGCGTTAAGTGCGTCGCGGGTTGCGTTCTCGCTCTGCGCAATACGCAGCACGCGCCCGGTGCTCTGGCTGGGGCCATCGCCGGGTGACGCGCTGCCCGAACCACTGCCGCCGCAGGCTGACAACGCCACACAGCTAAAAACCAGAAATGCTAAAAGTGATTTTCCCTGAGTCATGATCCGCACCCGTTTATGTTTGTTATTCCCCTATATTCCGGCAATATTGGGCCTGCGCAGGCAGGCGTGCAAGCAAAACCTGCCTTAAAGTAAGAATTTACCTACTACGGGCTATTATTTTGGTCAATATTGCCCGCTATCGCATGTAAAACCGCTTCCAGCACGGGCACGCTGAAGCCTAGCGCCAGATGGCTTGCTTGCACCTCAAGGTGGCGAACCTGCGGGCTGCGATTATCCACACTGGCTTGCCAGTGCACGATCCCGTCGCGTCTGGAAAAAATAGACACGACAGGACACTGGATAGGCACATCGTAAAGCTGGTTGATGCTTGCCTCGATACGATCCAGTGCCTCGGACGAGGTGCGCCAGTATTTGGCTACGGTGGTGTATTTTGCCCCGCCGACCACGGGTGAACCCAGGGTAACGACGCCGGCAACCGCCTGCGGTAAATCCCGGGCAATCTCACGTGCCAGATACCCACCCAGGCTCCAGCCCACCAGATGCAGCGGTTGGCCGAGGCTTTGGTATTGTTTTTCGACTTTGGGCAGCATTTTCTGCATTAGTAGCGGCACATCGCCGTTATTGCGGCCCAGACCCCAGCCCTTGGCGTTATACCCGGCATAGTTGAGTACCTGCCGCAGGGCCCAGGTGGATCTGTCTGCGCCGCCGAAACCCGGCAGCACAATTACTTTTTGGCCCTGGCCGCGTGGCCATTGCCTGTGTTTGAGCAGTCGGGGCAATCCACCCAGTACGTCCAGCGGCGTGAGCAATTCCAGCAGTTGCTCGCGAGTGGAGGGCGCCCGCAGAGGCGTGTCTATACTCACACGAGACTGGTGATTCAAAGCCGGGCCGCCAGTTCGCTGGCTTCCTTGATGGCGCGTTTGGCGTCGAGTTCCGCGGCCAGTTTGGCGCCGCCAATCACATGCGCCGATATGCCGGCGGCTGCCAGTTGGTCCGCCAATTCACGATTGCTGAGCTGGCCGGCACAGAGTACGACGCGGTCTACAGAGAGTATTTTCGTCTCATTATCCACTGTAATATGCAGCCCCTCGTCATCGATGCGCTCATAGCTGACACCGGGCATCATTTTCACCTGTTTGGACTGCAGCGAAGCACGATGTGCCCAGCCGGAAGTTTTGCCCAGACTGCGACCGATCTTGTCGTCTTTTCTCTGCAGCAGGTAGATTTCGCGTGGCGAGGGTTCCGGCTCGGCCGGTTTGAGTCCGGCACGGTTTTTCAGGGTCATATCTATCCCCCATTCCCGGGCGAACAGGGCGGGGTCGGTGGCAGGGGATGGGCCCGCATGCGACAGAAATTCCGCTACATCAAAGCCGATGCCGCCGGCGCCTATCAGTGCAACACTTTTGCCCACTTGGGCGCGGCCGTAAAGCACGTCGCTATACGAAACGACCTTGTCGTGCGCTATGCCTTCCAGATCCGGCACACGCGGATTTACGCCGGTGCAGATAACGACTTCGTCATAGCCTTCGGCCTGCAAGGATTCGACGCTGGCGGGTGTGCTCAGCCGCAAGTCCACTCCGGTAAGTTCAATCTGGCGCTGAAAATAACGCAGGGTTTCATAAAATTCTTCTTTGCCGGGAATGCGCTTGGCCATATTGAACTGGCCGCCGATTTCGCCGGCTGACTCGTAAAGGGTGACGCTGTGGCCGCGTCCGGCGAGCGTGGTCGCGGCGGCCAGGCCAGCAGGGCCGGCGCCGATTACGGCGATTGTTTTCGGGTTGTCTGTGGCTGCGTAGTTGAGTTCGGTTTCGTGGCAGGCGCGCGGGTTTACCAGGCACGAGGCACGCTTCATTTTGAAGGTGTGGTCCAGGCAGGCCTGGTTGCAGGCGATGCAGGTGTTGATCTCGTCGGCGCGCCCAGCCGCGGCTTTGGCCACGAAATCCGAATCCGCCAGAAACGGCCGGGCCATAGACACCATGTCCGCGCCGCCGTCGGCGATAATCTGCTCGGCAACTTCCGGCGTATTGATGCGGTTGGTGGTGCACAAGGGAATCGATACCTCGCCCATCAACTTTTGCGTAACCCACGCAAACGCGGCCCGCGGCACGCGCGTAACAATGGTGGGAATGCGTGCCTCATGCCAGCCGATGCCGGTATTGATAATTGTTGCACCCGCCTGTTCCACCGCCTTGGCAAGTTGCACCACTTCCGGCCAGAGACTGCCGCCCTCAACCAGATCCAGCATCGACAGACGATAAATGATGATGAAATCATCGCCCACGGCTTCGCGTATGCGCGACACAATCTCGATCGGCAGGCGCAGGCGGTTTTCCACACTGCCGCCGTATTCATCCTCACGCTGATTGGTGCGCTCCACCAGAAACTGGTTGATGAAATAGCCTTCCGAGCCCATGACTTCCACGCCATCGTAACCAGCTTCGCGCGCCAGTTCGGCGCAGCGCACGAAATCTTCAATCTGTTTTTCTACCCCTGCGGTGGAAAGTTCTTTGGGCGTGAATTTGGCAATAGGCGATTTAACCGCGGACGCCGATACCACGAAGGGATGATAGCCATAGCGACCCGCGTGCAGGATCTGCATGCAAATTTTGCCGCCTTCTTCATGCACGGCGCGCGTTACCTTTTTATGCGGGATCACGTGCAGCCGGTTCGACATCTCCCCCGCAAACGGCGCAACCCAGCCCTGGCGGTTGGGCGCGATGCCGCCGGTAACTATTAAACCCACACCGCCGCGCGCACGCTCGGCAAAATAGGCGGCCAGCTTGTCATAGTTCCAGAAATGGTCTTCCAGGCCGGTATGCATCGAGCCCATAAGCACCCGGTTTGCAAGGGTTGTAAAACCCAGGTCCAGTGGTTCAAGCAGGTGTGGATAACGCGCTTCGCCCACGATGATGCTCCCCCAAATCGGTCATTATGCAGCAAAAAGTGCAAGCTGGTGAAAGCGTGCAAAGCTGATTGCTGGGATAGTAAACCGGCCTTTAGATCGGGGGTCGCTGGCTAAATTGCGCTTAGGGTGTGGTTTTGCAGCCGTACTTGGTTGTTAAACCCGGTGTGGAGCAGTTACACAGTTTTTGAGACAGTCCCCCTGAATGCCCTACCTGGAGCCCTACCTTATTCGCACCATGCGCGAGGTGTGATCTTCCCCCATAAATCCGGACACTTGGTTAAGCAGCCTTCTCAAATTGCACCGGAGTCCGATGCCCGATAGCAGAGTGTTTTCTCTGCCGATTGTAGTACGTTTCGATGTACTCAAAGATACTGGACTTGGCGGTAGC
>JBDNIO010000012.1:0-9398 GCA_041688215.1 Salinisphaeraceae bacterium
AGAAACCATCGGCAATGCCAACGAAGATATCATTCGTCAATACGTACAGGATCAACTAAAGACAATGGAAAAAGGCGAGACAAACGGGCAACAGTTAGGGTTCTTCTAAAACTCGGTCGCTTGCGGCCGAGTTTTTTATATTGATCCTGCGCTTGCCCGTTCCCGTAGACACTGCGAAATATCCAGTCTATTCTTGACCTTAGCCGACCATAAGAAACGGTTGGCAGTTAATCTGAACAACGAACGCCAACCGGTTTGTGCGGATTACAGACGTAAAATATCAGTGCCGGAGTCAGCGCCGCGCCGTCGCGCAGGGAGAAAAAACCATGAAAACAAATTCGTTAAAACGGGGGCTGGCTATGCTCGTCGCCGGTGCCGCCCTGATGGGTTGCGGGAGTAGCGGTTCGGGCAGCGGCAGGGTGGGCAATTCTGGCGGGCAGGACGGGGGCACACCCACATCCCCGCCGACGGCCCCCATGTCGCGCTTCGACTTGGCCAACGACTGTTATGTGATGAGAGCAAATAGCCAGTACGTGGTTCGTGACGGGAATAGCTTTATCGCAAATGGCGCCGACGCAGCTGGAGCAGAACGCTTTTATATGCGCGCCGCCAACCTGGGCCGCTATCTTTTTTACACGCCAGACCGTTCGTTGATGACTGCAAACGGTTCAACAGTGAGTGCGCAGACGACACCCGCCGATGGTTCGGATTGGACGTTTGTTGGAGATCAGGGCCGTTTTACCGCAACGACCCTCAACGATCAGCCGCTAAGCACCGATGCTTCGGACGAACTCGTGCTGGGCGGTTTGCCTGCCCGGCTTGAATTTGAGCCCGCCACTGGCTGCAGCGTTTATCCGGAAATGCCGGTTGGTATTGATGGGCCCACGTTTGCCGGGCCGCGTGCCGGCCAGCCGGTTATCGGCTTTGCCGAAGTGCATTCGCACATGGGCATGGGCTCGGAATTGTCGGATGGCAGTGAGGATGTCGGCCCCACTGCAGGCGGCGTACTTTATGGCCAGGCGATTAACCGTTTCGGTGCGCCGGCGGCACTGGACGATTGCATTGCCTTGCACGGCCCGAACGGAACCTTGAGCGCCGAGAATATTATTCTCGACCAAGACCCCCTGCAGATGCACGACACCACTGGCTGGCCAACGTTTATCGACTGGCCTGCGCGTGATTCGTTTCTGCATCAACAGATGTATTACAAGTGGATCGAGCGGGCCTACAAGGCGGGCCTGCGTACCATGACCATCCACGGCACTAACATCGAGGCGCTGTGCAACATCGCCAAAGCCACCTTCGGCGATAAAACTGCCGAATGCGTAGACATGGAGACCGGCACCCAGCAGGTGCAGTACATGTATGACGTGCAGGACTACATCGACGCCCAGGAAGGCGGGCCTGGCCAGGGCTGGTTCCGTATTGTGCGTACACCCGCCGAGGCGCGTTCTGTGATCGCCCAGGGCAAACTGGCGGTAATTTTGGGTCTGGAGTTTTCGAATATCTTTCATTGCCGGGTGCAATTTCTGCCTGACGGCAGCGAAACCAGCGACTGCACCCGTGAGGATATCGACCGCGAAATTGATGAGGTTTGGGGTCTCGGTGTGCGTCAGGTTTTCCCCTATCACGATGTGGACAGCGCCCTCGGTGGCACGGGTATTTTCAGTTCCGTACTGAACTACGTTGGCTTTACCGATACCCGTGGGTTCTGGAAAACCTACCCTTGTGAGAATGGTGGCGAAGGTCCCACTTATTTCTATGACGCCGGGGCCGAATTGGAAACCGGGGCTTTGGGCCTATTCAATGATCCGGTTACCCAGCTGCTCAGGGACGCAACCGAAGGGTTGCTGCCGTTTTATCCTCCGGGCCGCCAATGCAATGCGCGCACCGTGACACCGCTGGGTGAATACGCGATCGACAGGATAATGAAGAAAGGCTTTGTGCTCGATATTGACCACGCGGAAATCCGCAGCAAACAATACATGCTGGATGAGGGCGCCAAACTGACGCCGAACTATCCCATGGTGTCCGGCCATGGCGGGCATGGCGGCATTAACAATACCCAAGCTGAACAGATGGTCCGGCAGGGCGGCATCATTTATCCCGCGCTACCCAACGGCAAGGATTACGTGGATTTTCTGAGTAAGTTGCGCCCCATTTGGGATACATCCGGCACCAGCCGGCCGTTTTCCGCCGGTTACGGAGCGGACACCAATGGCCTGCGTACCTTGCCCGGTCCGCGCGGTGCTGGGTCCGAACCGATCCAGTATCCGTTTACGCTGTTCCGCGGCCCGGATTGGGGGCCACAATTTGCCGAAGCCGGCATAAGCCCGTTGCGTGTAGACATGCTCTCGATTCCCGACGGCAAAACCTGGAATATGAACGAACGAGGCATGTCTCATTATGGTCTAGTGGCTGACATAGTCGAGGGAGTACGCATCGAAGGCGGCCAACAAGCCCTGGACGCGCTCTATAATTCTGCGGAAACCTATTTGCAGATGTGGGAGCAAACCGAGGAGGCTTCCGCATCGGCTAGTCAGCGACCGTCCCCGCCTTAAACAACTCGTAATCGCGTAGTGTGTTTGGTTTGAATCGGTGGGCGCACCGCCTGCAAATTGCAATTGCGGGTGCTGTGGTTCTTGTGTTTCCGCTGGCGGCCGCTGCACATGGATTCGGGCGGCTTTACAACCTGCCGGTCCCGTTCTGGTTGTACGCCTGGGGTTCAGCTTCCGTATTGGCCGTGTCGTTTCTGCTAGCGGCGTATTTTGCACAGGCGAGTAGTGCGGCGGATTCAGCTACGGCGCGTGATATCAGTAATGCGTACTGGGTACGCGCCTTGCGATCGGTATTACCCCCGCTCAAAGCACTCAGCGTTTTTCTGCTGGTTCTTTGCGTAGCTACCGGATTTTTCGGTAACCCCGACCCTTATCGCAATTTCAGCATGACTTTTTTCTGGGTCGTGTTTCTGCTGGGTTTCACTTATCTTACCGCCTGCATCGGCAATCTCTACGCGCTGATTAATCCCTGGCGGGTGATTGCGGAAACGCTTGGGCGGTTTTCCCATGCTTATCGGCGCGGGCTTATTACCTACCCCAGGGTACTGGGAGACTGGCCCGCGCTGGTTCTGTATCTGGCCTTCATCTGGCTGGAGCTGTTCGGGCACGGCCGCCCCGTGCCGCTGGCGACAATGTTGCTGGTCTACAGCATCATTAATCTGATGGGTGCCGGGCTGGTGGGCATTCAGGCATGGTTTCGCCATTGCGAATTCTTTTCGGTATACCTGCGTTTAGTCGCGCTGATGGCGCCGATCGACTATCAACCGTCTGAATCGCCTGCACAACGGGGAAGATTAAGTTTGCGCCGGGCATTTGCTGCACTGGTACAACAGCGGCCGCGTACTATGAGCACCGTGGTTTTCGTAATGGCCATGCTATCGACCACCGCATTCGACGGCCTGCGCGCCACGCAGGCCTGGGTCAGATTATTCTGGAGTGACCCGACCGGAATTGTTACCGCACTGGCGGGTGCACGTCCGATCCAAGCCATCGCTACAGTGCGTCCCTGGTATATAGCCTGGGAAACATTCTGGCTGCTGGCGCTGCCGTTTTTTTACCTTGGCGTCTATCTTGGGTTTGTCTGGCTGACAAAATGGTTTGCGCGTAGCCCCCGGTCGGTACGCGAACTGGCGTTTGATTTCGCTTTCACCTTGCTGCCGATCGTGCTGGTGTATCACATGACGCACTACGCAACCCTGATGCTCACCCAGGGCTTGAAAATACTCAGCCTGGCATCCGACCCATTCGGCTGGGGCTGGGATCTGTTCGGCACGGCCATGCAATTCCGGGCACCGATTCTGCCGGGCATGGGGCTGGTTTGGCATACCCAGGTGGGGCTGATTCTGCTTGGTCACATCATTAGCGTGTATCTTGCGCATCAGGTTGCGTTGCGGGTATTGCCGAGCCGCGGCCGCGCATTCTTCGGGCAACTGCCCATGCTTGTCCTGATGGTTATGCTCACCTTGGCCGGACTCTGGATTCTGGCGCAACCGCTTACGGTAGAACGTATGATGTAGACAGATTCGGGAAAATCCAGTTTATGACTGCGCGGAAAACACCGTAAACGCGGGCACGGCCCAGCTCTAACCCGAATTTTCTGGCGCGGGCGGCAAAGCCCCGTGCCGCTGGGCAATAGAACCGCGCGAGCAGCCGGTACCGCTCGAAACGCCTGCGCTTTTATCACTTTTGAATAATCGGGTATGATCGAGTGGCCATGAGCGAAACGAGCATAGGCGATTATTTACTTCAGCAACTTGCCGCTGCCGGTGTAAAACATGTATTCGGTGTGCCCGGCGATTATGTGCTCGGTTTCTATGACCAGATGGAACATAGCCCGGTTCAGCACATCGGCACCACCCGCGAAGATACCGCCGCCTTCGCCGCCGATGGCTACGGGCGCTGCAATGGTCTTGGCGCACTGGCGGTAACTTACGGCGTTGGCGCATTGAGTGTGGTCAATGCAATTGCAGGCGCGCATGCGGAATCCGCCCCGGTCGTGGTAATCAGCGGGGCGCCCGGCGTGCAGGAGGCGCGCGATGATCCGATGCTGCATCATCGTTTCGGACCCTTTACCTTCCAGCGTGAAATATTCGACCGCATCACCTGCGCTACCGCCGTGCTGGATGATCCCGTGCTGGCATTTCGTCAGATCGACCGAACCATTGCTGCCGCGCTGCGTTACCGAAAACCCGTATATATCGAACTGCCGCGAGACATGGCACAGGTGGCCGGTTCCAGCATGCCAGCGCGTTCGGATGCGCAGGCCGAAGTGCTGGATGAAGCGGTACTCGACGAGGCGGTAGCCGAAACTGTGGCATTGCTGGGCGCGTCTCGTGCGCCCGTCGTAATCGCGGGTGTGGAGTTGCACCGGCGCGAATTACAGGACCAGTTACTCGCATTTATTGAACGTGCCAACTTGCCGGTGGCCGCCACTTTGACCGGCAAGTCAGTTATTGGTGAACGCCATCGAAATTATCTCGGCATTTATGAGGGCGCGATGAGCAGCGAAGACGCCCGTTATCTGGTGGAAGAATCCGACTGCATTCTGATGTTGGGTATCACACTTAACGATATCGACACCGGTATTTACAGCACCCAGCTCAACCCGCAGCAGATGATCCGTGCCGCGCAAGGCCAGGTGTTTATACGCCATCACCGTTATCCGAATGTGCCACTGGACAGGTTCCTGACGCGCCTGAGCGCCGCAGCAAGCAAGCGCGCAGATGCGCTTCCACATTTTTCCAGCGGCCCGCAAGCGCCGGGATTTCCGGAAGATGCCCGGGCAATGACCACGGCACGCCTGATAGGCCGGCTGAATAGCGCACTCACCAACAACATGATGGTAGTTTGCGATACCGGGGATTGCCTGTTTGCCGGCGTGGAACTGCGGGTGCATGAGCGCACCGAATTTTTAGCCTCGGGTTACTACACCACCATGGGTTATGCGGTGCCGGCGGCGCTCGGCGCGCAAATTGCCCGGCCACAGCGACGCGCCCTGATTCTGGTTGGCGATGGCGCCTTTCAGATGACGGGCACCGAACTGGTCAGTCATTGCCGCCAAGGCCTCGCGCCCATAGTGGTGGTATTCAACAACCGCGGTTACAGTACCGAGCGATTCATCCTCGACGGCTCTTTCAACGATATTCCCCAATGGCACTACCACCGACTTGGCGAACTCTTTGGGCCTCTGCAAGGCTACGACGCGCCAGACGAGCAAGCGTTTGAAACCGCACTATGTGCGGCGCTGGACGACACCGATAATCCCAGCATTATCAACGTACATTTAAGCCCTCGGGACGCGTCTCCCGCTATGCAACGCCTGGGGCAACATCTGCAAGCCCGCGTAGCGGGTGATGACAAAGGCAAATAGGCAGCACTACCCGACGCGAACTGGGACTAATCCGAATCAGTAACAGCGTGCCCGAAGAGTCGTCGTATCCGCTGCTGGCATAGGCTTGCGTGCGGCATTGCTGGTTTTCTACCGTTGCGCCGGATGCGCCGGGGCTGCCAAAATCAAAATTCAGCATTACGCGTTTGCGCAGGTTGCCGCCGTATAGATTGACGATTTCCTGCGTCTGACTGCCGGCTACGTGCTTGCTGCCGCCACCGACCTGAAACCAGTGCAACTCTGCCTGACACTGTAAAAGCGCTTCGGCCGTGCCGGTAGAGTGGGGTTGGATATCGACCTCCACACTCAAGTTGCAGCCCTGGATGGCGCCGCGGCTGTTTTCATAACAACTGATGTCCATGTCCCGAATACTGGTTTGCGCCAATGACCGGCCTGATGGCGGTGCGCTGTAATATCCTTGTTGGGTTTGCGGCCGGGGGGTGTATCCCTGCTGTTGCTGGGGCGGGGGTGTTGAAATTGCGGTGGTTGCTGTCGGGACTGGGGTTGCGTCTGCGGAGCAGGTTTTTTGTAATTCAGGTTAATCCAGCCTTTCATCCGCGTGTAAGGTTCGCCATACTCAACATACGCCCAGCGTTCGTTTACCCCGGCCCGGTAAACGGTTTGATACTCCAGAATCTGCACGCGGTTACCGTCTCGTACCGTGTCTATTTCGCTACCACCGGGGGTATCGTATACCGGTTGATTCGTGGTCCAGAAGCGTGCCGTCCAGGTCGGTAAAAACCAGAAAGCCTTGTGTCGCGTTCAGCATCTTTTCTTGTATCGCAGATCAGATACACCGTGCGCCTGATCCAGTTGCAGCACCACGTCGGCAACCTCGGGCAAACGCTTCAGATTGGCACACGTCAGGCGCTCGTAGTGCTGGATAAATTCTGTGATTTCGGTTGCGCTCATAATCTTGTTATTGCCTGACGAATAGTCTTGCGCATTTTGTTTTTCCTGTGAAACCCGCCATTCATGAATGGCAGACAAATCAGGTGCGGCCAGCAGAATGAGACGGTCGATACGGCGAAACCATTCGGCATACTCATTCTGCAGTTTCTCATTAGCATAACCTCGCCACAGGCCTTGAGGGTCGTGCTGCGCTTCAAGACTATTGATCGGATCACGCAATTCCACATCGCTCTGTGGCTGCGTGCCGACACACCAGCCTTCAAAAATTATCAGGTCCACCCGGCCTGTAATTTTTGGCCACTGGGCTTGGGGTGCGTGGTCATCCAGTGCTTTTATGAATTTCGGCACTTTAACCTGCTCGCCGGCGTTCAAATCAAGAATCCGGTCGATAGTTTGCAGCCCCAGCATTGCATCGTGCGTGCCCGGTACGCCTCGGGTTATAAAAAGCGGGTGCACGTCTTGCGCCAATTTTTGTCTCTGACCTGCGCCCAGATAAAAATCGTCAATCGATAATGTGGCAGTGCGTAAGTTGTGCTGCGTCTCCAATAGAATTTTCAGGAATGTGCTGAGTGTGGATTTGCCGTACCTTGCGCCCCATTGATGCCGAAAACACGAGCGCCGCGGGATTGCCATTGCCCATGGATCCAATCCGCAAGGCCTGCGTAATATTCCTCGGCGGTCTGGGCAAAATCCCTGGGCAAGGCGTTTGCCGCTATGAACCGGTTTGTCAGGCTGTTGATATTCACGCTTTCTCTGTCTGTAACCGCTTTTTCGCAGCCAAGCATATCAGCGCCAGACATAGCCTACCCTTTCGTGTGTTGTGAGGGCTGTGATTTACGCTAGGCTTGCTAGCCTAATTCGCGAGAACCGCAAGCACTATGGCCGATAACCTCAGAAAACCACGTGTAGTTATTGCCGGCGCCGGTATGTCCGGCATGTTTATGGGCATCCAGCTCAAGCGCGCGGGTATCGAAGATTTCACGATTTACGAAAAAGCCGTAGAGGTAGGCGGTACCTGGCGCGAAAACACCTACCCGGGGCTATCTTGCGACGTGCCCGCGCATTATTACAGCTATCCGTTTGAACTGAATCCGGATTGGACGCAACTCTTCGCCAAAGGCCCGGAAATTCAGAAATACATGCGACACGTGGCGGATAAATACCACTTGCGCGAACATATCGAATTTGGTCAGGAACTTGCCAATGGTGAACATGACGGCAAGCACTGGCAGCTAAAAACCAGCGAAGGCAAGACGGACCAGGCCGATGTGTTGGTCACTGCCTGCGGCGTATTACACCACCCAAGCTACCCAAAAATTCCAGGACTGGATGATTTCGCCGGTACAGCATTTCATTCCTCGCGCTGGCCTGATGAACTCGCGCTGAAAGACAAACGTATCGGTTTGATCGGCACCGGCTCCACCGGTGTGCAAATCATCACCGAGCTGGGCGCGCAGGGCCACGATCTCAGCGTGTTCCAGCGCACGCCGCAATGGGTGTTTCCGCTGCCCAACCGCAAGTACCACGCAGTTGAACGCTGGTTGCTGCGGCATGTGCCGTTTTTGAATAAAGCCGTGCATCGCATACACGAGTTCGCATTCGAGCAATTCTTCGCCAAGGCGGTGGTACATGAGGGCGGGCCACGCAAGTTGATTACCCGGCTGTGCGAGTGGAACCTGAACCGTGTCAAAGACCCTGAACTTAAACGCAAACTCACCCCGCCAGATCAACCCATGTGCAAGCGGATGGTGATCTCCGGCGGATTCTACAACTCGGTGCAAAAAGGCAATGTGCAGGTTGTAGATACCGCGATCGACAAGATCGTGCCTGAAGGCGTAGTGACATCCGACGGCAAACTGCACGAACTCGATGTCCTGGTGCTTGCTACCGGCTTCAAGGCGCACGACTTTATGCGGCCTATGGAACTGCGCACCGGGGATGGCAAAACTCTCAGCGCACTGTGGGGCGAACGCGTCAAGGCCTATCGCAGCGTTGCACTGCCGGGTTTTCTAAATTTATTTATGCTGCAAGGGCCGAAAAGCCCGGTCGGCAATTTCTCGCTAATCTCCATTGCGCAAACCCAAACCGATTACATCATGGACTGCATCCGCCTGTGGCAAAAAGGCGAGTTCGACGCCATGGCGCCGCTGACTTCGGTGACTGACAGGCTAGATGACGAGCTGGCTAATTCCATGGACGGCACCGTATGGGTTACCGGCTGCAATAGCTGGTATCTGGACGAAAACGGCGTGCCCGATACCTGGCCCTCGACCCCGGCACGGTTCCGCGAGTAGCTGCGTTCTCCGAAGTTGGATGAGTTCGAGCTAACCCGGTAAAAGATAATAAAGAACCCCGCGGCAAGCCGCGGGGTATTTCAGAAAAGCCCAAGCTGATGATCCGAGTGAAGCTTCTGATATTCGTTGCCCTGATCTTTGACGTACTTTCCTATCATCGCTTCATTACCGTGGTTACCGACCGTGCTGGCGAAATAACCATCCGTCCAAAACTCACCACCCCAGAGCTGCCTCTTTACTTGCGGA
>JBDNIO010000087.1:0-25644 GCA_041688215.1 Salinisphaeraceae bacterium
AGAAACCATCGGCAATGCCAACGAAGATATCATTCGTCAATACGTACAGGATCAACTAAAGACAATGGAAAAAGGCGAGACAAACGGGCAACAGTTAGGGTTCTTCTAAAACTCGGTCGCTTGCGGCCGAGTTTTTTATATCCCCCTTTAGCGCTTGCCGAGTGGCCGTGGAGGCGTAGGGGAGTCAGCACATGGATGTGCTGACTAGCAACCTCATCACAGGATGTGATGTGGGCGCGACCCGGCCACGCCGGAACGGCCGCTCGGGAATTCTCCGGAAAACGCCAGTTTTCTGGAGAACAAGCGATTGGGGTGCGCCGGGGATTCCAAAGGGGCTGCCGCAATGCGGCCCCTTTGGTCGCCATCAAGGCGAAACCCAAGGGTGAGAAAAACGAAAATGCCCAAATTCTGAATTGGGCCAAGAACCTACCGAGACTGCCGCCGACCCCCGCTACTCCCCCGGCCACCACCACCCCCAGCCCGCCCTTTGCGCGGCTTGCGCTCGCGGCGCTTGGGGTGCGTCAGGTCAGTAGCGTACATATCATTTGCGGGCATTTTCGAATCGATCTTCTTGCCCATATAGGCTTCGATATCGGGCAGGGAATACACATAGGTTTCGCAGGCCAGGGAGATAGCGTCCCCGGTTTTGCCGGCGCGCGCGGTGCGGCCGATGCGATGCACGTAATCCTCGGCGTCCTGCGGCAGGTCGTAATTTATTACGTGCGAGACTTCGGGGATATGCAGCCCGCGTGCGGCCACATCGGTGGCCACCAGAATCGGTAGCTTGCCGTCCTTGAAGTCCTGCAATAGGCGCATGCGCTTGTTCTGCGGCACGTCGCCGGAAAGCGTACCCGCCTGTAGACCGTTGGCGTTCAGATAGTCTTCCACGCGCTCGCCTTCGCGCTTGGTATTGATGAATATCAGGGTGCGGATGAAGTCGATATTGCGCAGCAGGCCGATCAGCAGCGGGATCTTGTCTTCCTTGGATACATGATAAACCTGCTGGCGAATGGCCTCGGCGTTAACCTGATCTTCGTCGATTTTCACCATTTGCGGATCGTTCATGTGCTCGTACGCCAGTTCCAGCACGCGGTGGGACAGGGTGGCCGAGAACAGCATGTTCAGGCGATTGGGCGGTGGCGGCATGCGCTTGAACAGGAAGCGGATGTCGTCGATAAAGCCGAGGTCGAACATGCGGTCGGCTTCGTCGAGCACCGCGACTTCCAGCGCCTGAAGCGTGTATACCTTTTGCTTCCAGTAATCGATCAGGCGCCCCGGCGTGCCGATTAAAATATCAACCCCGGCAGCCACGGCGTCGCGTTGGGATTCGTAGCCGGCGCCGCCGTAGCAAACCTCGCATTTCAAACCGGTGAAGTTGCCGATTGCCACTGCGTCCTTGTGAATCTGGATAGCGAGTTCGCGCGTGGGCGCCAGCATAAAAGCGCGCGGCTGGCTGGCCTGGTTGGGCGCATGTTCGCTGGGTTCCGGCGGATTCGTGAGCAAACGATGCATGGTGGCCAGCAGGAATGCGGCGGATTTTCCGGTGCCGGTATGGGCCTGGCCGGCGATGTCTGTGCCGCGCATGGCCATGGGCAGGGCTTCCGCCTGGATTGGCGTGCACAGGTCAAAGCCCAGGGCCTGTAAGCCTTCCAGCAGGCTGGGGTGCAGGCCGAGGCTATCCATGCGGACGTCGGTTAGAAGACGCTGTTCACTCATAAACTTATCCGGTTAGTCGCTTTAACGGGTGTTCATTGGCGCTTTGCCGCCAATAAATTTGTGATTTCGGTGTCGGTGGGGTTGAAAAATATTCTAATATGGGCTCAAATAGGACTTAATAGCGGTGCAGACCTGCGCCGCGGCCATCTTAAGCATTGCGCACAACACCCGAATCGGGACCCCTTCCGATCTCGTGACACATAATAACAGGTTGTTTCCGACGGGGAGTGTCCCCATATCCGCAACAGGCTATTGCTCTATCGGCATAGCCCGGCCAGCAGGCCTGAACAGCTTAAGCGAGCACTCGCGGCTTACATTCAAGAATCCGCAATCCAAATAGGACGCACACATTTATGAGTGAGCATATAATCAACGTAACCGATGAAAGTTTTGAGCAGGACGTCCTCTCGTCCGACACGCCGGTACTGGTGGATTACTGGGCCGAGTGGTGCGGACCTTGCAAGATGATTGCTCCGGTTATCGAGCAGTTAGCTGACGAATACAATGGCAAGCTCAAGGTTGCCAAGCTCAACATCGACGAAAACCCGAACACGCCGCCCAAATACGGCATCCGTGGTATCCCCACGCTAATGTTGTTCAAAGGCGGCGAAGTGGAAGCGACCAAAGTAGGTTCGCTTTCCAAAACCCAGCTGACGGAATTCCTGAGCAACCACATCTAAACTGCAACGCGGCCGGCGCTACGCTGGCCGCGTTTATTTTTCGAAAGTTTTCAAGTAAAACCCTCCCCTCCCCATTGTACGAGTTGCCGCTTCCTGGTTAACTCCCATCTATCTACGGATGAATGCCTGTGTCGGATCAAAACATACAGACTCCCCCTGAAAACCAGCCTGCAGAAAGCAGCGCCAACCCCGGCAATGGCGGGGGCGGTGGCGGTGCCAACCGTCGACCGCGTCGTCGAAACAACAATAACAAGGGCGGAGGCGGAGGCGGCGGCGGACGCAATCGCAATAATAATAACAACAATAATAATAATAACCAGCGCAATGGCAACCAGCGCGACCCAGCGTTGCAAGGCTTGCCGCAGGATGATGATGATTACGATTACGAGAACGAATTGCTCGACGAGGCCACCGGCCCGACCCTGAACCTGACCGAACTCAAGCGCAAAACTGCGGCTGAGCTAATGGAAATGGCGCAGGAGATGGAGCTCGAGAATATCTCGCGCACGCGCAAGCAGGACCTCATCTTCACCATGCTCAAGGCGCACGCCAAGCGTGGCGAGCAGATTTATGGCGACGGGGTGCTGGAAATCCTGTCCGACGGTTTCGGTTTCCTGCGCAGCGCGGATGCCTCCTACGTGGCAGGCCCGGACGATATTTACGTTTCCCCCAGCCAGATCCGCCGCTTTGGCCTGCGCACCGGCGACACCGTAACCGGCCGCATCCGCCCACCCAAGGATTCGGAGCGCTATTTCGCGCTGCTGAAAGTTGACGAAATCAACTACGAACCGCCAGAGAAATCCAAGAAAAAAGTATTGTTCGAAAACCTCACGCCGCTGTTCCCGCAAGACCGGTTCATAATGGAAATCGGCAACGGCACCAGTGAAGACATCACCGCGCGTACCATTGATCTGGTATCGCCGCTGGGCAAAGGCCAGCGTGGTCTTATCGTTTCGCCGCCCAAGGCCGGCAAGACCATGATGCTGCAAAACATCGCCCAGTCCATCGCGCACAATCACCCCGAGTGCTATTTGATCGTGCTCCTCATAGATGAACGCCCCGAGGAAGTGACCGAAATGGATCGCTCGGTGAAAGGCGAGGTCGTATCCTCAACTTTTGATGAGCCTGCCTCACGTCACGTGCAGGTTGCGGACATGGTGATCGAAAAGGCCAAGCGCCTGGTCGAGCACAAGAAAGACGTGGTGATACTGCTGGACTCCATCACCCGCCTGGCGCGTGCCTACAACACAGTCGCGCCGTCTTCGGGCAAGGTGCTGTCCGGTGGCGTGGACGCCAACGCGTTGCAACGCCCCAAGCGGTTCTTTGGCGCAGCGCGTAACGTGGAAGAGGGCGGCAGCCTCACGATTATCGCCACCGCGCTGGTGGATACCGGCTCGAAGATGGACGAAGTCATCTATGAGGAATTCAAGGGTACCGGCAATATGGAAATCCACATGGATCGCCGCATCGCCGAGCGCCGCGTGTACCCAGCCATTCACATCAGCCGTTCCGGCACACGCCGCGAAGAACTGATGGTGCCGCCGGACGAACTGCAGAAAATCTGGGTGTTGCGCAAACTGCTGCACGGCATGGATGATATCGCCGGCATGGAACTGCTAATCGACCGCATGAAGCAGACCAAGACCAATGCCGAATTCTTCGATTCGATGAAACGCCAGTAAGGCTGAAAGTCCAGCCTTCAGGCACAAAAAAAGAGCCGCTTTTTCAAGCGGCTCTTTTTATTGTACGTCGTTTTTCGTTTGTCAGCGTCTAAAGTGATGCCCAACCATGCGGTAGTTGCCAGATTTTGCCGCTGCCGCTATGTCTTCCATCGCTGCTTTCATTTGCCCTTCACGCGTGTCAATATTCATTTTATCGATGCCGCCCATATTTGTGTGATGATTAAAGCGGCCCAGAATGACTGGCTCATATCTATTCCTGTTGCTGTGTCATATGCCTGTACGCTGAGGGCTAATGCACCCCAGAAAGTAATGTGTACCCACTTATTCATGCTGCGTCCCCACTAAAAATATATAAAGCCTGCTCCAGTAGTTTTTGGGCCTCTACTATTTTTCTTTTAAGATCTCTGTTTTCTTCTGAAAGTATATTAATCCGCCTATCTAAAAAGGTCGCGTCTATGGGCTTAAATGGATTATTGTTGGCGTATTCATACCAGCGTGAAACAAGGTCTTTAGCGTCTTTGTGGTTGCTGAAAAACGCCATCCTGGCCTTTTTCTTCGTCGCGAGGCGAAAACACGGTTTTCACCTCGCTCCCAAAATCAAGCACTTACAGTGCCCTCCTAGCGTTGTCCCAGAATGTAAAGGCCCTTGAGCAGGTTAAGCGCCTCGTACAGGGCGTAGTCCTCTTCAGCCAGCTTGTTGCTTGCGGCCACCTGTGGTGAATCCTGGGTTTCGCTGTCGGCTATCTCTTCGTCGTCTGACTGCTTGTCCTTGGCTTTTCCTTTACCGCTATCTTCTTTGGCGTTGTCGTTGGCCAAGGCACCGGCCAGATCGGCTTCCGAGAAGGGCAGAATATCGCCGTTATCCTTGCCGGCGGTTACTTTTACGTTCTGGATGGTGATGTCGGGTTCGATACCTTCCGCCTGGATGGAGCTGCCGCTAGGCGTGTAGTAGCGCGCCGTGGTCAGCTTGAGTGCCGCATCATTCTGCAAGGGCAGAATGGTTTGCACCGAACCCTTGCCGAAAGTCTTGTGGCCGACGATGACCGCCCGACCCTGATCCTTTAGCGCGCCGGCGACGATCTCTGATGCCGATGCCGAGCCTTCATTCACCAGCACAACTAGCGGTGCGCCCTCGAGCATGTCGCCTTCGGTAGCGGTAAAGCTCTGATCCGTACCCTCGACCCGGCCCTTGATGGAAACGATTTCGCCACTACTTAAAAAAGCATCGGAGACATCGACCGCGGCGTTGAGCACGCCCCCGGGATTGTTGCGCAGGTCCAGGATTAAACCCTTCAGATTCGCACCGTTGTCTTCACGTAATTTTTCCAGTGTCTGGGTCAGATTCTTGCCGGTGGAACTGGAGAACTGGCTGATTCGTACATAGCCATAACCGGGGTCAAGCATGCGCGAACGCACGCTTTTTACGCGAATAATGTCGCGTTCGAGTTTCACATTAAAGGGGCCGTCCTTGCCATCGCGCACCACGGTAAGCGTGATCTCGCTGCCGGGTTCGCCGCGCATCTGTTTCACCGCCTCGGCCAGGGTCAGGCCTTTGACCGCGGTGCCGTCGATACGGATGATCAGGTCGCCGGCTTCGATACCCGCGCGCTTGGCGGGGGTGTCATCAATGGGGGCAACCACACGCACAAAGCCGTTCTGCATCTGCACTTCTATACCCAGGCCGCCGAACTTGCCGGAGGTGGAGATGGTGATTTCCTTGAATTCTTCCGGTGACAAATAGGCCGAATGCGGGTCCAGCCCGTCGACCATGCCACGGATGGCGTTCTCGAGCAGTTCGTCATCGCTTACGTCTTCAACATAGCCCTGTTTTACGCGATTGAGGATTTCCACAAACGTGCGGAGTTGCTGCAGGGGGAGTTCTTCGCTTTTGGCTTCATCGCGCAGTGCAAAGCCACCCTGGGCCAGGCTGATTCCAATGCCAAGGGCGACGCCTAATGCGACAAAAAACGAATTGCGACTCTTGATAGACATGTTGCGAAATGCTCCGAAAACCAGGGTGCCGTGGGTTTATGGCCGGCACAAGTGCGCAAAGATAGCACAGAGTGGACTATCGGCTCACGCTGATGCGGTGTCAGGAATTCAGCCACACCGCGGGATCAACCGCCTTGCGCCCGCGGCGAATTTCAAAATACACGCCACTGGTCTTGTGGCCGCCACTGTTGCCGGCAGCGGCAATGGTTTGCCCGGCACGCACCCATTGTCCCACTTCCACATAGGCCGCTTGTGTGTGGCCGTAAACGGTGAAGAAATCATTCCCGTGATCCAGCACAACGATGAGCCCATAGCGGTGCATATAGCCGACATAAACCACGCGCCCGGCGGCCGCAGTAGTTACCGCGGTGCCTGCCTTCGCGCCGATCCACATGCCTTGCCAGCGCAGCGGACCGCCGGATTTCTGTTCTCCAAATGAAGCAATCACCCGCCCGGAAACCGGGGGCGATAATCTGCCTTTGCTCTGCACAAAAGGTTGCTCATCGGTTTGCACCGGAATATCCGCAAGCCGGCTGCGCACCGATTCCATAAGTTCGCGCAACTGGGCTTCGTCGGCTTTTAGTGTTTCCAGCTTGTTCTGGCCGCCTAACAGCGCCTTGTCGACCACCGACAGCGCCTGTTCGCGTTCCCGCTGGGAATCCCGCAGGTCGGCTATAAGACGCGCCTGGCTCTGGCGCTGTGTTTCCAGGGCATCGCGCTCGCTGGCTAGCGCGGTGCGGGTGGTGCGCAGGGCATCCAGATCATCGCGCACGCTGGCAATCGCGGCGGTTTGCGTGCGGGCGTAATAGTCATGATATTTCAGCAGACGGCCCAGGGTGGCCGGGTTGTTCTGGGAAAAGAGCAGCCGCAGCTTGCCCTGCTGGCCGGTACGGTAGGCGGTGCGTATTTGCGTGGACAGATCACCGAGTTTGCTCTCCAGCGCCTGCTGCTGGTTGCTGCGCTGCTTGTCCAGGGTGGCGATTCTTTGTTTGTGGCTGGCAATTGCATTTTCGGATTTGTGCAACCGCGCGGCGTGGTCTGCAATCTGTTTTTCCGCTCCGGCAAGTGCCTGGCTCAAATCGCCGCGACGTCGCTGGTCGCGCTCGACTTTGGATTTAATGGTGCTGATGCGCGCCTGCACCTGTTTGAGCTGTTTTCGGGCTTGCGCGGCATCATCTTCCGCAGTCGCAGCGTTGCCAGACAACAACAGTAGGGCCATCAGTAGCGATAAAAAGGCCTCCGGAAAGCGCTTGGTGCCGGTAAAGTGCAATGCAGATAGCGTTAGCATCCGCTTATTGTATGCCGAGAGCGCCAGCGCTGCGAAATGGCCTCTTGGTTGCGCCCTAATTATGTAATAATGCGCGCCCGCACAAGTGACGAAGCTGCGCCGTACTAGTGAATATTTTGGCGCAATAGCGTGAGAGGTTATGGAAAGACTACCCGAATTTATTGCGAATCACCCGGTATTATGGATCGGCCTGGCTGTAGTTCTGGCTGCGCTGGCTGCAAGCGAGCTATGGCGTACATTCCGCGGCCCGCGTCCGGTGGCCGCGGGCGAGGCGGTCCGGTTAATCAATAGCCAGGACGCTGTGGTAGTAGACGTGCGCTCGGCCGCGGATTTCAAAAAAGGCCATATCCTGAACGCCATCAACCTGCCGCTGGCGGGTATCGAAACCCGGGCCAAGGAAGTGTCGAAAGATACCGACCGCACCATTGTCTGCTATTGCGCGATAGGTAACGCCGGGCCGCAGGCCTGCGTGAAGCTGAAAAAGCTGGGCTACGCCAATGCCGTGGCACTTAAAGGTGGTATTAATGCCTGGCAGTCGGCAGGGTTGCCAGTGACCACCAAGTAGTGGGCTCTGACGCTTGAGTATCGGCCCGCAGTTGTACGAGGAAATGGCTTGAATGAGCGACGATCAGGAAAAAACCGTCGGCGGCACGCCGCACAACACCGAAAACGGTGTCCAGGGTAAACAGGTTTTATTACAGAAAATCTACGTGCGCGATGCGTCGGTAGAAGTACCCGATGGCCCGATGATCTTCACCGGCGAGTGGAAACCGGATGTGGATGTTGATTTAAATACCCAGATAAATGAAGTGAGCGAACAAACCCATCAGGTTACGGTAACTATTACGGTAACCGCCAAGCTGGGCGAAAAAACCGCCTATATTGTAGAGGTCCACTACGCCGGCGTATTTCGTGTTGCCGGCTTTGACGATCCCGCCGAGCTACGCCAAATCCTGGGTTCCTACTGCCCGACCATGCTGTTCCCCTACGTGCGCGAAGCGGTGGGCGACCTGATTCAGCGCGCCGGCTTTCCGCAGTTCCTTTTGCAGCCGGTAAATTTCGACGCGCTGTATCAGCAACATATGGCTAACGAAAATCCCCCGGCTGACGTGAAACATTAACCATGGCTAAAGCGCGCAGCATGGCGGCGGTTGGCGCGGGTTCCTGGGGCACCGCGCTCGCCATTCAGCTTGCCCGCACCGGCGTGGAAACCCGGCTCTGGGGGCGAGACCGTGAAGCCATTCTGGAGATGCAGGAGGCAGGCGAAAACACGCCGTACCTGCCCGAATGCGCGTTTCCACCCTCACTGCATCCCGAACCGGAGCTGGAGGCCGCGTTATCCGGCGCAGATGATGTACTCGTGAGCGTGCCCAGTCACGCGCTACGCGAAACACTGGAACGCATATCGCCATTCCTCACGCCGCAACAACGCATAATCTGGGCCACCAAGGGTCTTGAGCCGGAATCGGCCAAATTGCCGCATCAGGTTGCGGCCGAAGTCCTGGGCGAAACGCGCCCGACCGCAGTGTTGTCCGGCCCCAGTTTCGCGGGCGAAGTGGGGCGTGGTCTGCCCACGGCGGTGACGATAGCATCCTCGGATGAGGCCTTCGCCGATGATATGGCGGCCGCGTTTCATGACGGCATATTCCGCGTATACACGTCCGACGATGTGGTGGGCGTAGGCGTGGGCGGCGCGGTTAAAAACGTATTGGCCATCGCGGTCGGTATTTCTGATGGTCTCGGTTTCGGGGCGAATGCCCGGGCCTTGCTAATTACCCGCGGCTTGAGCGAGATGGTGCGCCTGGGCGAACCGTTTGGCGGAAAACGCGAAACCTTCATGGGCATGGCCGGTCTGGGTGACCTCTTGCTGACCTGCACGGATGACCAGTCGCGCAACCGGCGCATGGGCCTGGCGCTGGCTGCGGGCAAGGGCGTAGAGGCGGCCCAGCGCGAAATACGGCAGGTAGTCGAGGGTGTGCGTGTGGCGCGTGAGGTCAATCGCATCGCCGGCCAGCTTGGCGTTGAAATGCCAATCGCACATCAGGCTTACTGCGTATTGCATGAAGGCGCCACGCCGCAGGACGCCGTGCGTGTGCTCACGGGGCGCCCGTCTCGTGACGAAATCGATTAAATCATATACCGGAAGTGCCTTGGCAAATTTAATTACGTTTAGCCGCTTTATCCTGCTGCTGGCGCTGTTATGCATTGTTTACTGGGGCGGCCCGTGGCTGCAGCTGGTGAATGCACCGTTAATGATTTTTATCATCAGCACCGATGCGCTGGACGGGTACGTGGCGCGCAAACGCGGCGAAGAAAGCGTGTTTGGCGCCACCTTCGATATTGCGGTGGACCGCATTGTGGAAAATGTTATGTGGGTAGTGCTCGCACATCTGGGTTTTATCGGTGTCTGGGTGCCGTTGCTGTTTATCTGCCGTGGGAATCTGGTAGACGCGATTCGCAGCAAGGGCGCAGCGCAGGGTACCGCCGCTTTTGACATGATGCGCTCGCCGATTGCGCGTTTCATCGTCGCCGGGCGCTTCATGCGTGGTTTTTACGCCGTGGTTAAGGCTGCAACGTTTGCGTGGATACTGCTGTGGCAGCCGTTCCCGACCCTGGCACCCGAGTTCTGGGCCGCGTGGTCTAATGCGATTACGGGAATGAGTTTTGCGCTAGTTATCCTGTCCGCCGCGCTATGCATAATTCGCGGTTTGCCGGTGGTACTGGAGTTTGTGTTTGAGAACGGGCTCTCATCAGACACTGCGCAATGAGCCGGCTTGTAATATTTGATATCGACGGCACGCTGGTTCCGGGTTCCAGCTCGGAAGTCAGATTTGCCCGTTATTTGTGCCGCAATCGACGCCTGGGCCTGCGGCAGATTTTGGCGTTTTTATGGTTTGTGTTGCGGTATTTTCCGCGCCATCCGCGTAACGTCATGCAGAAGAACAAAGCTTATTTATCAGGCTTGGAAGTTACGGCGGTGGCTGAACTGGCACGCGACTTCGTTGCAAGCGAGTTGCTGGATAAATTACACCCACCCACTTTGCTGAGGCTGCGCGCGCATCAGGCCCAGGACGATTGGGTTGTATTGCTCAGTGGCACGCCGCAATTCATTGCGCAGGCACTGGCGAATGCGCTCGATGCCAAAGCCAGCGTGGGCGCAGTATGCGATGCCAGGCATGGCCGCTTCACTGCGCGCCCCCCGCACAGTCACCCCTACGGAAAAAGCAAGCTTGATGCGGTACGGGAATTAGCGGCACAGACTGGTTTGCCGCTTGCAAACGCCATAGCCTATGGCGATTCCATTCACGATGCCTGGCTGTTGCGCGCCGTTGGCGAGGGGATAGCCGTTATGCCGGATCGTGAATTGCGCGCGGCCGCCGCCGGCGAGGGCTGGGAAACATACGGGTAGCCTTTGCCGGACAGGCAATCAAGTTTGTCCCGTTTAACGTTCGGCAAGCGGTAGGCCTGCCCGGCAGATTCAGGATGCCGTTCAGGATGCCTGGGCGGTAGCCAGTTCCCTGCGTTCGCCCACTGCTTTCGCTAGTTGCTTCAGCAGCGGCAAGGTGTCTTCCCATCCGAGACAGCCATCGGTAATACTTTGGCCATATTCCAGCGGTTTGCCGGGTTCGAGTGCCTGGCTGCCTTCTTTCAGGTGCGATTCGATCATGACGCCGAAAATGGCCTGCGAGCCGGCAGCGATTTGCCCGCCGACGTCGTCACCCACTTCAATCTGCTTGCGCGGTTGCTTGCGGCTGTTGGCGTGCGAGAAGTCGATCATCAACTGGCCGGGCAGTTTGGCCTGTTCCAGTAAGGCAACGGCGGCGCCAACGGTATCGGCGTCGTAATTGGGGCCGTTGCTGCCGCCGCGCAGGATAATGTGGGTGTCCTCATTACCTGCCGTGGTGAAAATAGCCGAATGTCCGGCTTTGGTCAGTGATAAAAAGTGATGTGGGTGATGCACAGCGCCCACGGCGTCTACCGCGATTTTTATGGAACCGCCGGTACCGTTCTTGAAGCCCACGGGGCAGGAAAGGCCGGAGGAAAGCTCGCGATGGCCCTGGCTTTCGGTAGTGCGCGCGCCGATGGCGCCCCAGCTTACAAGATCGGCCAGATATTGCGGCGAGATCAGGTCCAGGAACTCCACGCCGGCGGGAATACCTTTTTCATTCAGCTTGGAAAGCAGTTCGCGCGCCAGCCGGATGCCCTTGTTTATGTGGAAGGAATCATCCATATCCGGGTCGTTGATCAAGCCCTTCCAGCCGACCGTGGTACGCGGTTTTTCAAAGTACACGCGCATTACAATCAGCAGGTGTTCGCCCAGTTCTTCGCGCGCCTTTACAAGATGTTCGGCGTATTCCAGCGCGGCGTCGATGTCGTGGATGGAGCAGGGCCCGACCACCACCAGCAGGCGGTCGTCGCGGCCGTGCAGGATGTCCTGAATCGCCTTGCGGGTGTCGTGCACAGTGGTGGCGATGGCGTCGGTCACCGGGAATTCGCTGATGAGCGCGTCCGGCGAAATTAATTCCTGAATGCCGCTAATGCGTAGGTTGTCTGTTTCGTACATGGGTTATTGTTTGCCTGGCCGGATATCGATCGGGCCGGATGATGATCGGGCGGGGAAGTTAAAGCGAGAATCTTAACAGATAGCGCTAGCGTACCGGCGTATCCGGCAATGAAAAAGCACCATTTCCGGTCTTTTGGGGTGAATCTTTAAGGAGAACTGCGTGAGCAAGTCCAGAATTTTATTGGTTGGTATCGTGGCGGCGTTGATTGCGGCCTATTTTATTGTCCAGCCGGGGCATTACCTTGGCGGGGCTTGCGAACAGGGCTTATTCGGCCTGGATTGTTTCAAGGCGCAACGTGAAAATCTGGACGCCTTCTACCAGGCGAATCCGGTAGGTTTGGTACTGGGATTTTTCGTTATATATGTGCTGGTGACTGCGCTCTCAATACCCGGTGCGGCGGTGATGACGCTGGCCGCAGGCGCGATATTTGGCCTGTTTGTTGGCACGGTGCTGGTGTCGTTTGCTTCTTCTATAGGCGCAACGCTGGCTTTTCTGGCCGCGCGTTTCGTGCTGCGAGATTCCATCCAGAAAAAATTTGGCCGGCGGCTAAAAGCCATTAACGAAGGCGTGGAAAAAGACGGCGCATTTTACCTGTTCGCGATGCGCCTGGTGCCGGCATTTCCGTTTTTCGTCATCAACCTGGTCATGGGCTTAACCCCGATCAAAACCATCACATTTTACGTCGTCAGCCAGATTGGCATGTTCGCCGGCACCCTTGTTTATGTAAATGCGGGTACGCAGATTGCGCAAATTGATTCGCTCGGCGGTATTCTGTCGCCAGGGTTGATCGGGTCTTTCGTACTGCTCGGCTTATTCCCGCTGATTGCCAAAAAGGTACTGGATGTGTTCAAAGCGCGCAAAGCTCTGAAAGGCTATTCCAAGCCGAAATCGTTCGACCGCAACCTGATTGTGATTGGCGCGGGCTCGGGCGGCCTGGTTGCCGCGTATATCGCCGCTGCAGTAAAAGCCAAAGTCACCTTGATTGAAAAAAACAAGATGGGTGGCGACTGCCTGAACACCGGCTGCGTGCCCTCGAAAGCCTTGCTGCGCACCGCCAAGCTTAAACACCAGATCGAACGTGCGGAGGAATTTGGCATTCATACCGCGAGCTCGGAGTTAAAATTTAGCGATGTGATGGACCGCGTGCATCGTGTTATCAAAAAGATCGAACCGCACGACTCGATGGAACGTTTTGAAAGCCTGGGCGTGGAATGCATGCAGGGTGAGGCGCGGCTGGTTGACCCCTGGACGGTTGAAGTCGGCGGCAAGCGCCTGACTGCGCGAGCCATCGTACTGGCTACAGGCGCTGAGCCGCTGGTGCCGCCGATCAAGGGCCTGAAGGATGTTGCTTATCTGACGTCCGACAATCTCTGGGAATTACGCGAACTGCCCGAACGTCTGGTAGTACTCGGCGGTGGACCCATCGGTTGCGAGATGACGCAAGCCTTAAACCGGCTTGGCTCGAAGGTCATCCAGGTTGAAATGGCGGACCGCTTAATGGGCCCGGAAGACCCGGATATCGCCGCCATCCTACAAAAGCGCCTGGTAGACGAGGGCGTGGACGTACGCTGCGGCCACAAGGCCGTGCGCGTGGACGCGACGCGCAAAGTATTGATTTGTGAGAAAGGTGACGAGGAAGTTGAAATCGAATTCGACCGCCTGCTGGTGGCCCTCGGACGCGCCGCTCGCCTGAAAGGCTTTGGCCTGGAAGACCTCGGCATTGAAACCGATCGCACGATTCAGGTGAACGAATTTCTGCAAACCAGCATCCCCACGATCTACGCCTGCGGTGATGCGGTGGCGCCTTACCAGTTCACCCATTCCGCCGCGCACGAGGCCTGGTTTACGGCGGTGAACGGCCTGTTCGGTACCTTCAAGAAGTTCAAGGTGGATTATTCGATTATACCCTGGGCCACATTTACCGACCCCGAAGTGGCACACGTAGGACTGGGCGAGCAGCGGGCAAAAAAAGACGATATCGAATACGAAGTTACCACCTACGATATCGGAGAACTCGACCGCGCCATCGCCGAGGAAGAAGACCACGGCGTGGTGAAAGTGCTCACCGTTCCCGGCAAGGACAAGATTCTGGGCGTAACCATTGTCGGTGACCACGCGGGCGAACTGATCGCCGAATACGTGATGGCCATGAAACACGGCATCGGCCTGAACAAAATCCTCGCCACCATCCACATCTACCCGACCATGGCTGAAGCTAACAAATACGTGGCCGGTGAATGGAAACGTGCGCATGCACCCGAGTTTGCCTTGCGCATGCTGGAAAAACTGCACGCCTGGCGGCGTGGTTAAAAGGAGAAGGAAATGAACGACTCAAAACTGCAATACGGCCTGCTGTTCATGCGCCTCACCATCTTCTTGGTGCTGTTGGTATGGACGCTGGATAAATTCATCAACCCCGAACACGCAACCGCGGTTTACGAAAAATTCTATTTTCTCGGCGTTGGCCACGGTGCCATCTATGCACTCGGCGCAATTGAAATACTGATTCTACTGGCGTTTGTGGCCGGTGCGTTCAAGACCTGGACCTACGGGCTGGTCATGGTTTTTCATGGCGTATCAGCTATCTCATCCTGGCAGCGTTATCTGGATCCCTACACCGATTTCAACCTGCTGTTCTTCGCAGCCCTGCCCATGCTGGCGGCCTGCGTAACGTTGTTTATGCTGCGTGAACAGGACAAGCTGATGTCCCTGCATTAGCCCGGCATGAGCGTGTGGCGGGGTAAACTCCCGACATGCTCGCGCATTTCCTGACACTGGCGGCGCTGTTTGCCGCCATCCTTTCCGGTATGACAGGGCTGGGTGGTGGCACGCTGCTTATTGCCGTGCTGTATGCGGTGGGTTTGGCGCCGACGGTAGCGGTGCCCTTGCACGCGGGCGTGCAACTGGTTTCAAATGCGTCGCGCACGCTCGCGTATCTCAAACATGTGGATTGGCGTGCGATTGGCCTGTTCATGCTGGGCGCGGGCCCTGCGCCTTTTTTGGTTGCGCCGCTGGTGGCTGGTGCCAATGCCGATATCCTGCGTTTGTGCATGGCCGCGTTCGTAGTACTCGCGATGTGGCCAAACTGGCTCAAGCGTTTTCGTTTGCAGGGGCCAGGCGGATTGGTCGTCGCCGGGGGCATCGCCGGTGGCGTAGGCATGGTGGTGGGCGCAACCGGGTTACTGATCGCGCCGTTTTTTCTGCGCGATCATTGGACCAAGGAAACGGTTATTGCCACCATGGCGTTGTGCCAGTCGGCGGCGTATATCGTTAAAATTGTCGCTTTCGCCACGTTTGGCTTTGGCATATTTACGCACATCGAGTTCTTGCTTCCCATGGCGATTGCGGCGGTCATCGGCACTTTGATAGGACGCCGCCTGGTGAACGTTTTCAGCGAGCAGAGTTTTCGAATCGTGTTTCGCAGTATGCTCGGGACACTGGCCGTGAAGCTCGCCTGGGATGGCGTAACCGGTCTGCTCGGGGCGTAACTTTACAGCAGGGAAAATTAGGCAATGCAGACAGCGCAACAGATAGAGACCTTGATTCGCGATAACGTGGGCGTCGCCTCCGGTTTTGACTTCCAGGTGGCCGAAGTGGGAGCGGATTGGGCGGAGTTATATATACCCTTCGCCGAAAATCTGACCCGCCTGGGCGGCACAATCTCCGGGCCGGTGATGATGATCGCGGCGGATACGGCCATGTACGCCGCAGTAATTCAGGTGTCGGAAAATGGCAAATATGGGGTAACCAGTCACATGAACATCGAATTTCTGCGCCGCCCACCGGCCGATGCCTTGCGCGTGCATGGGCGTGTGTTGCGCGCGGGCAAACGCCAGGTGAGTTGCGCGGTGGAAATTTACAGCGCGGCAGACGACGCGCTGGTGGCGCATGTTACTGGCGCATATATTCTGTTCAGCAGCGCTAAGAAATAGTTGGGAAATAGCTGGGAAATGGCCGGCTACCAGCGCCGTAGCGCCTGTTCAGCGGCCGCATTTGCCGGCCGCGCAATCAGCCCGCTTTGCGTTAGGCTCACGCTGTAGCGCGCGCCGTCGGCCATGGGCAGATAGGTGGCGCTGCCGTAGCGGGCATCTACCAGCGGTATCCAGTTTTGAAAGCGATGGGTGATGCGCCAGACATCGAGCCCGCGTTGTATGCCTAGGTCGTGGGCGCTGCGTTGCCGGCTGTTTTCGTCCGCGATGTTTTCATAGCGCCCGCTCAGGCGGTCCAGCCGGTATTGCGCGTCCAACCCCAGCAAGTTGGCGGGTGCGTGCCATTTAAGCACGCGGGCATCGAGTTGCCACAGGTCGCCGGCCAACGCATAAACGCGGGCCTCACCGTCGCTTTTTTCCAGGCGGGCGCGAAATTGCTGCGGTGCGAATTGTTCGAAACTTAATTGCGCCACTGGCTGTTCATAAGTTAAACGGGAATAGGTATAGAGATTCAGGCCAATCGCCACCAGCGCGCCGCCCAGCGCCAGGCTGATGCAACCGGCGCATCCGCTGCGCAGCGCGGCCATGGGCCGGCGCTTGCCCAGGCGGGCGATGGCCAAACCTAGAAAGAAAAAACCGGCGGCTAGTAATCCAGCGGCGATGTAAGCGGGGTTCATTCATGCAACCCGTCGGTTATGGGGCCTGGGTTCCGGATAACGGTAGCTCATAACCCATGCTTGGCCCGGTATTTTTCCTTGTTCTTGCGACCGCGTGGCTCCAGCAAAGGGCGCATGAGGCGGGGCAGGGACGGGAACAAATAGCCAAGTGTGGCAATCGCGTGCGTGGAACCCGGTTTGGAGCGTTCAACCTTGCCGTCTGCTGCGCACTGGAATACCAGCTCGGCGATTTCGTCGGCGGTGCTCATCGGTTGCGAGAACACGAAGTCAGGCACGTGATCCAGGTCTTCCAGAATAAATCCGGTTTCAATCGGACCTGGCGAAACGGCCGAAACGCTGATTTGAGCTTCTTTCAGTTCTTCTGCCAGCGCATAGGTAAACGCCCGCAAGCCAAACTTGGTAGCTGAGTAGGTGGCTTCGTCGACCACAGGAATCTGCCCGGCGATGGACGCCACGTTAACAATCGCGCCGCCCGCGGGTATGTGCGCTAGCGCCATTTTGGTAAGCATTATCGGTGCGCGCAAATTGGTGTCGACAATCTGGGCTAGTTGTTCTGCCTCCAGGCCCTTGATCGGCCCGCGGTGATTCACGCCGGCGTTGTTGACCAGCACGTCGATGCGGCCGTGGGTTTCTACTGTCTGCGCAATCAGGCGTCTGCATTGGGCTGGGTCGCTTACATCGGCTGTAATCGGCGTAACGGTGTTTTCCCCGGCCGATAATTCTCCGGCCAGGGCCTCCAGTTTTTCCGCACCACGGGCGGCCAGCACCAGTTTGGCACCATCGGCGGCAAAGCGGCGGGCGCTGGCAGCGCCTACGCCCGCGGAAGCGCCAGTGATGAGTACAACCTTGTCTTTAAATGATTTTAGCATGGTGATTATTACTTGTTTTGATGGACTTCAATGAGTTTATCCGGAGAGTCGCCAGCCGTGCCGAACCATCGGTCCAGTTGAGCCTGCGCTTTGGTACGCACTTCGTCGTCAATATAGGTGGCCAGTGTGGTTACCGCTAGCGCGAGGACGGCCAGATCATCGGTATAACCGGCGCCGACAATGAAATCCGGCACGGCATCCAGCGGCAGGATGAAGTAGGCGATGGCGCCATAGGCGGTGCGTTTGGCCCAGGCGGGGGTGCCGGGGCGTTGCGCGGCGTAATGCAGTTGCAAGGTGTAGTTGACGACTTCCCGACCGGCTTGCTTCGCGTGGTTGGTGATTTTTTGCCAAAGGCGTTTGGGATCGTAGCGGCTGGTGCTGTCGGGAGACAGGACTTCGTCATCGGGGGGCGGTGTTTGCTGTTTCATGCTGTACTTGGAGCTGTGCCGAGTGTTTGGTTTAGCATGCGGCTTCTACCCATTGTAGGGCAAGCGTGTCGCTTGCCAACTAACAACGTTTTCGGCAAACCCGGCAAGATACCATCTTGCCCTACAGGCAAATCCCGGGGGTTAGGTATTCTTATTACCGTTGGCACATCGGGCAAAAGAAAGTATTGCGCTGCCCGATAATCCGTTGCCGGATAGCCCCGCAACCACTTGGGCAGGGCTGGCCGGCCTTGCCGTAGACCGCCAGTTGCAGTTGAAACCAGCCGGTGGCGCCGTCCACGCCGACGTAATCGCGCAGTGTGGTGCCGCCTGCGGTGATCGCGGTTTCCAGCGTTTGCTTGATCGCCAGCGCCAGTTTTTCATAGCGATTCAGGCTAATGCGCCCGGCGGCGCGGGCCGGGTGGATGCCGGCGGCGTGTAAGGCTTCGCTGGCGTAGATATTGCCCACGCCAACCACGGTTTTGCTATCCATGATGAAGGCCTTGACCGGCGCGCTGCGCCCACGTGAACGCCGATATAAAAGTTGCCCGTTAAATTCGTTAGTCAGGGGCTCCGGGCCGAGACTCGCAAGCAGCGGAAATTCCGCCGGGTCGCCGGCTAGCCAGAAGGCAGAGCCGAAGCGGCGCGGGTCATTGAAGCGTATGGTCTGGCCGGAATCGAGTGCGATGTCGAGATGATCGTGTTTGGTTGGCGCCAGGGCTGAAGGCACCACGCGCAGGCGGCCGGACATGCCCAGATGTATCATCAAATGCTTGTCGCCGGCGGCAAACAGCAGGTATTTGCCGCGCCGGCTAACCGCCTGAAATCGCCGGCCGGTGAGTTCGGTGGACAATTCCGGTGTGACCGGCCAGCGCAAGCGCGGTTGCCGCACTTGCACCCGGGTTACCTGCCTGCCCAACACATGCGGCTCAATGCCGCGGCGGGTGGTTTCTACCTCGGGCAGTTCGGGCACTATTGCCCGGCGTCCAATGAGACGTCCGGTCTGGTTTTAAGCGTCTCACTTTTGGCAGTTTCCGGGTGCTGCATGTCCAGCAGTGGCGCAACCTGGTTCGCCGCCAGGTGGTAATCGACCGCAATTTCCGGCGCGCGCAGGATTAGCTGCGGTTGGCGGGCGATGATCTGAAACGTATAGACACTACCCGCCTGCGTAGTGATCCTGATTTCGCCTTTGCCCGGTTGTTTTAGGTCCGCCGGCTTGGTCCACACCGCACGCGCACGTTTCCAGGCATCAATAGTGAACTGCGCAGCATCGGCGCCCTTGTCGCGGGTGGCCGGGCTAACCTGCCAGCCGCCTTGCTCGGTAGGCGACAGGCTGAAGCCGGGCAGTTGCAGTTGTTTAATCCGGCTGTCTTCAGGCAGCAGTTCGCGGGCTACTAATTCCGAGTAATCCGGGTCCAGCGAGGTTTTGATCGGGCTGGGGATTAAGTACACCGTGTCGTCTATCTGGGCATAGCGATTGTTGTCCAGTGCGTCATTGGCACCCAGACTGATTCGGGTGTTGTCCAGCGTTACGATTTGCGTGGGCTTGTCCAGTCCGATTTGGGCGGTGTCGCTTTCACGGGCCGGATAACTGCGGGTGGGTACGCGCTCGGCCAGGGCCAGAATAGCGCGTACTTCGCTGTTTTCAGCGCGTGCCTGCACCGGCGCGGCAAGCAGCCATTGCTCGCCCTTGCGTTTTAACCGCAGAGTTTCTGCGTCCGGATATTCAATTGTAATGTTCTCTATTTTTTCCGAATTTAATGCAGTGATAGGGGTAGTGGGTGGTTCCTGGCCGGGATCAAACCACAGCAAGGCCACCAGCCCGGCAACGGCTAGCACCAGAACAACATTCAGAATCAAACGGGGGCGCATGAATGTTTAACGCCGCTGGCGCCACCACCAGCGGCCAATGCCGATGCTGAGCAGCGCAAGCGGCAGGAACAGCACATAGCCCCACCAGATGAAGCGGCCCTGCCACGGGGCTAGTTGTAACGAGGAATCCGGCGCCGCCGGCACTTGCACCGAGATTTGTGAATCACGATTGCTCAACCACTGGAACAGGCTCACGCCGAGTTGCAGGTTGCCCAGGCTGTTGATGTGGGTGTTGGAGACGAAGTCGCTGTCGGCAACGACAACCGCGCGCTGTTGTGAGGAGGGTTGTTTCTCTTCGTTATTCGCTTCGTCGGATTCGGGCGTGACGCGTTGCAGCGCAAAGCCCAGATCAATCGGCCCGGCGCGGTCGCCGTCGCTTTCCGAAAATACGACTTCGTTTTCTTCCAGCGAGCCGGTTTCCAGCCACGAGCGTGGCGGAGTTTTCAGGATCGGGACTGCCCGCCAACCCGGCTTGTTATCGTTATGGCCCGGTTTCACTTCCAGGCCACCGGCGAACGGAAACAGCGTAAGCCCCGACATGCGCTCAGTAATCGGATGGCGCGGATAGTTCACGATCAGCGCGACCGCAGGGTGGCCGGTGCCGAGTTCGCGGAAATCCGGGTAGATGACCGTGCCCTTGTCCCAGGCCAGGCCCAGCGCATCCGCCAGCGGGTTCAGGCCCAGGCCCGGGCCGGGGTCATCCAGCCACAGCAGATTGCCGCCACGAGCGACGTAATCCTGCAGTAGCTGAACTTCGCCCGGTAGCAGGTTATTTTGCGGGCTGGCGACGACCAGCACCGCGGTGTTGTCGGGCACGCGCGGCGATTCGCCCAGATTCAGGCCGCGCACCTTGAAGCCCTGGCGCTCGAGTTCTTCGCGCAGCAGCGAATAGCCGGCGTCGCTGTCTTCGCGTGGGTCGCGTTCGCGGTGGCCGCTGAGGAACACAATCCATTGTTCGGCATTTACCGAAAGCCGTTGCAGGGCGTTGGTAATGGTTTGTTCGCTGAGTTCACCTTCCAGGGTTTCGGTGCGGCCCTGGTAGGAGATTTGCACCACGTTGTTCTGCGAAATATTCAGCTCCCGCATTTTCTGTGGGTTTTTGCCGGGGTCAACGAATTCGAATTCGATGCCTGGACGATAACGCTGGTAGCGGTCGGGTTGCACGCTGATGGTTTGGCGCCCCGGGCCGGGATAAGCGTAGGCAGTGAACTTGATGGGTTCGGGCATGGCGTCCAGCACTTGCTGGCTGGCCGGGGTCAGCGAGTTGCGGTTACCGGCGGTCCAGTCGGCGCTGAGGCTGTATTTGCCAGAGACCCAGACCAGCAGGCCTGCGAGTGCAAACATGAGGACGATGGTGACAATTCGTTGAGCGTTGCGCATTACTGTCTTTCCATATCCAGCCGCTGTACGGTCAGCGCCAGAAACAAGCCACTAAATATCACGTAAAACAGCACATCGCCGCTATCGAAAATGCCGAACAGCAGGTCGTCGTAATGTGCCAGCAGGGAATACTCGCGGGCGGCATCGGCAATCGGCAGGGTGAAGCCCAGAATCGCTGGCTGCCATTCAAAGAAAGACAGGGCGTGCAGCAGCCATAGCCCCAGCAGGAAACCGAAGCCGCCAATCGCGGCGATGGTGGGTTCGCGCGTCAGCGATGAAATGAACATGCCCACAGCGGCAAACGCGGCCATCATCAGCCACAGGCCGAGCAGGCCGGAGGCGAGCATGCCAGTGTCCAGATCGGTGCCCAGGGTGAGCGAAAACGGCATCAGGCCAATCAGCGTGAGCATGACGGTGAGAAACCCCATCAACCCCAGAAATTTCCCGGCGACTACCGACGTCAGCGAGATCGGCGAAGACAATAACAAGTCCAGGGTGCCGGATTTACGTTCCTCGGAAAACGTGCGCATGGTCAGCAGCGGAATCACCAGCAACAGCACCACCGTGGCAAAACGGAACAGGCCCGTGCCGATAACTTCGGATACACCCGCGTACTTGCTTATCTGCTGCGGGTTGAGCATGAGGTCGGCCAGCGACATGGCGAATAGCAACCCCAGAAGGAGCTGCACTACCGCCAGAATAGTCCACGCCAGCGGCGATACGAATAGCCGCGCCAGTTCCTGGCGGGCGACATTAAGGGTGCCCATTATGCGGCCTCGCTTCTGGTGTCCGGGTGGGGGTTTCGCGGATGGTCAGGTCGGCGAAAATATCTTCCAGCGTGGGCTGGCTGGCGTGCAGTTCAAACAGGCCCCAGTTCTCGGCTGTTGCCCGCTCGGCAATGGCATTGCGGGGGTCTTTTCCGGCTTTGCACTGTAATCGCCAGAATCCGTTTTCCAGCGGGGTAACGTTTTCCACATCGGGCAGCTTAGCCAGCGTTTCTGCGCCTGGCGAGTGCAGCAGCCCGAGGGAGATTTGCGTCCCTGTGTCGTCTTCGGAAATGGCATCCATGGCCCGGTCAAATACCACCTGCCCATGGTTGATAATTACCACCCGGCTACAGGTGGCCTGAATCTCCGGCAGGATATGGCTGGAAAGCAGCACGCTGTGCTGCTGCCCCAGACGCGTAATCAGGCTGCGGATTTCGCGGATCTGATTCGGGTCCAGACCGACCGTGGGTTCGTCCAGAATCACTACGTCCGGGCGGTGCAGGATGGCTTGCGCAATGCCGACCCGTTGTTGATAGCCCTTGGACAGATTGCCGATAATTCGGCGGCTGACGTCGGTTAGGCCGCAGTCCTGTTTGGCGGACTCAAGTACGTTCTTGCGCTCGCCGGAGGGAATACGATGCAGACGCGCACAGTAGCGTAGATACTCGTCTACGGTTAATTCCGGATAAAGCGGCGGGCGTTCCGGCAAATAGCCGATTTCGCGTTTGGCGCGCGCGGGAGCATCGCGCATGTTAATGCCCTTGATTTCTACCTTGCCCGCCGAGGGCGCCAGACAGCCGGCCAGCATTTGCAGGGTGGTAGTTTTGCCGGCACCGTTAGGGCCCAGCAGGCCCAGGACTTCGCCCTTGCGCAGTTCCAGGTCGATCGAATCTACCGCGAGTTTTACCCCGTAGCTGCGGCTAAGGCCTTGCGCTGATACTAAAATTTGCGTATTCATTCATCGTACTCATGCAATACAGTTGCTAATGACTTTCGAAAATGCCCAATCTTCCCAGGCTGGAAATCTATCCTTGCTGGGCGTAGATACAGGCGGCACGTTTACCGACTTCGTATTTTTCGACGGTACAACTTTACAGGTTCTGAAACTGCTATCTACGCCGTCGGCCCCCGAGCAAGCCGTGCAGGAGGGCGCAAATAAAATTGCCGCGGGCGCACAGGTAATAAACATGGTGCAAGGTTCCACCGTCGCCACCAACGCTCTGCTGGAAGGCAAACTCGCACGTACCGCTTACATTGGCAATACCGGGTTGGTGGATGTGCTAACCATTGGTCGCCAGGCCCGCGCCGAATTGTACAACCTGCAGCCCAAGCCACAAGCCCCGCCGGTGCCGCCGGCGCTGTGTTTGCAGGTGGACCAGCGCAGCGGCGCCGATGGCTCTATGGTTACTGAATTAAGTGACGAGAGTCTGCGGACATTAATTGCGCAGATAAAAAAGCTGGCGCCTGAAGCGGTGGCCATTAATCTGCTGTTCTCTTTCAGGAACGCCGACGCCGAAAAGCGTATCGCCCAGGCGCTGGAACAAAGCTTTGGCAGCACATTGCATGTTAGCCGTTCCAGCGCCGTATTGCCCGAATACCGGGAATATGAACGCGGCATTGCGACTTGGCTGAACGCCGGACTCGCTCCCCGCATTGCGCGCTATCTGCAACCGCTAAAAAGTTCCGTAAAAAGCCTGGCGATCATGCACGGCGCCGCCGGTACCGTAGACGCCGACCAGGCCAGCGCCAATGCGGTGAAACTGTTGTTGTCTGGCCCCGCCGGGGGCTTGCTGGGCGCGCGTTACATCGGCCGGCTGGCGGGTTGCGGGCGGCTCTTGAGTCTCGATATGGGCGGAACTTCTACGGATGTTGCCATGCTCGACGCCAGGGAAACCGGCCAGTTGCGCCTGACCAGCGAGGCACAGATTGGCGGTTACCCGGTGGCCGTGCCGATGGTGGATATGCACACCATCGGCGCGGGCGGCGGCTCGATTGCGATGGTGGATGCAGGCGGCATGTTGCAGGTGGGGCCGCAATCCGCCGGCGCGGACCCGGGCCCGGCCTGTTACGGCAAGGGCGGCACCCAAGCCACGGTAACGGACGCGAATGTGGTGCTCGGGCGTTTGCCGGCCTCCAGCCGTTTGGGCGGGGACATGCCGCTGGATGTGTCTGCGGCCCACGCCGCCGTCTCGCATCTGGCTGAATCAATGCAGTCCTCCGCGCAGGCTGCGGCCCAGGGTATTGTCGAGGTCGCCAATGAAGCCATGGCCAAAGCCTTGCGTGTGATTTCGGTACAGCGCGGCGAAGACCCGCGTGAATTTACCCTGCTTTGCTTTGGCGGCGCGGGTGGCTTGCACGTGTGCGCGTTAGCCCAGGCCCTGGGTATGACGCGGGCGCTGGTGCCGATTTACGCGGGCGTCCTGTCTGCATTGGGGATGCTGGTGGCGCGCCGTTCGCGCCAGTTGTCGCAAAGCCTGTTGCTGGCGCTTGCGGATGCGGACGATGTCGCACTCGAATCCCGCTATGACGCGCTATTCCAGCGCGGGGCCGCGGAGTTGCAGGCCGAAGGCATCACCGATGAAGATTTAAGCGCGGAGCAATCGCTGGACCTGCGTTACCAGGGGCAGAGCTTTTCGCTGAATATCACTTGGCGCGGCGTGGCTGAAGCGGCGCGGGATTTTCACGCTGCGCACAAGGCGCGCTATGGTCATGCACTGGATTTGCCGGTGGAAGTGGTGAATTTGCGCCTGGCGCTGGCGGGACCGGCGCCGGAAATTGCGTTTCCAGAATTGCAGAAATCAACGTCCGCGCCGCAACCGCTGGAGCAGGTGCAAGTGTACGGTGTTGCAGGCAAAGTGCCGCTATATCAGCGTGAAAATTTACAGGCTGGCCAAGTGTTTTCCGGCCCCGCGATTGTGCGTGAGGCCGTGTCCACTACCTGGCTTGCGCCGGGCTGGCGGTGTGAAGGCGATACTTTCGGGAATTTACTGCTTGCGCAGGATCCGGATTAAACTCGTTTTACTAGCCTGCGTTATTTGTGTGTGAAGCCGCTGGTGCCTCGCCGAATATGGAACCATCCCCACCCAGATAAGCGCGCAGGTCTGTTCTGCGGGTTCTACTGGCAAAAAAATGCCGGCGAAAAGCCGGCATTTTTCACATGATCGCAGGCGCAGGATTATTTAATCTTGGCTTCCTTGAACATGACGTGCTTACGCAGGACGGGATCGTATTTTTTCATTTCCAGTTTGTCGGGCGTATTACGCTTGTTCTTGTAGGTGGTGTAGTAGAAGCCAGTACCTTCGGTGGATACCAATTTAACTTTATCGCGCATGATTAAACTCTCTCGCCGCGGGCGCGGATTCCGGTAAGCACGGTGTCGATGCCTTGGCGGTCGACCACGCGCATGCCTTTAGCGGATACGCGCAAACGCACGAAGCGTTTTTCGCTCGCGACCCAGAAACGGTGCCAGTGCAGGTTCGGCTCGAACCGGCGCCGGGTTTTGTTGTTTGCGTGCGATACATTATTACCGGTAATGGGGCGTTTGCCGGTAACCTGACAAATTCGAGACATGCTTCTAAAACCTCTAAACCACGTGCCGCCGGATGGATTGGCGCCTGAAAAAGGAGCGAATTTATACCAGTTTGTCTGTTTCTACGCAACTCCCAGCCTCTTCCAATACGAAATGAGTCTGAAGCCAGGCACATGTTTCCAACATGAAATGAGTCTGAGCTAAGCATAACCGTTCAAGATGGTGGGATGAAACTCATCATGAACGTCAAACATTTAACGACCTTGCAGCAAG